>NZ_JBFBFU010000015.1:0-196735 GCF_040684355.1 Kitasatospora sp. NPDC091276
GCAAGACGCTCGGCTGGGATACCCCAGCCGAGCGTCTACGTGATCTACTCACCGTCTGAAACCAAGCGGTGTTGCGACGACCCCTTGAACCTAAGCCCTGGGGCGAGGGCCTTCGCATGTGGTCAGTGTTGCTCGTCGCGGTCGTCGCCGGGGTGTGGCGTTTTGAGGGTCGCGATGGCACCGAGGGCCACGATGACGATCGCGGGCGCGAGGAGGAAGACCAGGGCCGCGCCGACGAAGAAGCTCATCACCCCCACGCCTCGTCCCGTTCCACGTCGCGGAGGAGGTGGAGGAGGTTGAGCAGAGTGCTCACGGGGGCGTTGCCGAAGTCGACGAGGATCCGGCCGTCGAGGGTGGTCTCGTGGGGGAAGGCGGAGCCCCAGAGGAGACCGTAGGAGCGTCCGCGCTGGTGCACCTCGCCGAGCAGGGCGACGATCTGGGGCGGGGTGTAGTCGCGCATCCGGGGGTCGTCCGGCGCGACGGGTTCGCGGGCGGCGCTCACGCGGCGAAGTCCAGCTCGTACCAGACCGTTTTGCCGCGCTCCTGGGTGTCCACGCCCCAGCGGTGCGTGAGCCCCTCGATGAGCTGGAGCCCCCGGCCGGTCGTGGCCAGGTCGGGGAGCTGGTGTCGCTCGGGGAGGACGTCGCTCTCGTCCGAGACGGAGACCCGGAGGGTGCCGTCTAGGAGCGAGAGGAGGACGACGGGGGAGGCGGTCTTGCCGTGCCTCCAGGCGTTGACGACCAGTTCGGCCAGGGCGAGTTCGGCGAAGAAGATGGTCTCGGCGTCCCACCCGGAGCGGGTCAGGGCGTCCCGCAGGGACTGCCGGGCGAGCGCGAGCGAGGGGGTGTTGAGGGTGCACACGGGAACCTCCGCGAGGCTGCTGGTGTGGAGAGGGGGATGCCTTCAGCGCGTGGGCAGCAGGCGCCTACTGCCCGACGAACAGGCATTTCTGACGATCCATCGGATCGATCTGAAGTTGACGATAGCGCATCGGAACTTAAATTTAGGTAGTTGCGAGGAAGATCCCTCTCCCGGGGGACGGATGGTCCTTGCCGTAGCCGACGCGGCACACTGATCCCACAGGATGTTGAGAGGACGCCATGCCAGGTCGCCACAACCCAACCCTTCGTCAGCGTCGCCTGGGCGCTGAACTGCGAAAGATGAGAGAGCAGGCAGGCCTCGGAGGCAGCCAACTTGCCCGCGTGCTCGGTGTGAGCCCTGCCCAGGTGACGCAGATGGAGAGCGGGAAGACCAGCGTCAGCGTGGACCGGCTCCGGACAGTCGCCGATGCCTGCGAGTGCTACAACCAGCCGCTCATCGACGCCCTCAACGGCATCATCACAGTGCGAGACAAGGGTTGGTGGGAGCAGTACCGCAACCACATCCCCGACGTCTTCCTCGAATCCGCCGAGCACGAGGACTTCGCGGCAACGACGATCAGGGTTTGCGCGTCGACGTTCCTTCCGGGACTTCTGCAGACAGACGACTACACACGAGGAATCTTCAGTCGACGGATCCCTCGACTTCCTGCCGACGAACTCGATCTGCATGTCGCGTTCCGTTCGGAGCGCAGAACGAGGGTCCTTCAGAGCCCTCGGAAGAAGCTCGAAGCCTATCTACATGAGTCCAGTCTGCTCACACGCTTCGGTGGCACCGACGTGCTGCGAGGGCAGCTTCACAGCCTGATCGATGACTCCCTCAGGGATGACATAAGCATCCGCGTCATCCCCTTCACCGCCCACACCTATCCCGGACCGGTCGAGAGCCTCATCTACACCTCCGGGGAGGTACCCGAGCTTGATACGGCCGAGGTGGAGTCATCGCAGGGCCCGATTTTCTTCGATGCCCCGAGCGAGCTTGAGTCCTATCGTGAAGTCTTCAACCGCATCGAGAAGGCTGCCCTCAGCGGCGAGGATTCGCGAGATCTGATCCATCGCACGGCCAAGAACCTGAAAGGCTGAGATGTCTCAAGACCAATGGCAGAAGTCGTCCTTCAGTAGCTCCAGCGAAAACTGTGTGGAGGTCCGCGCGGTCGCCGGGGTGATCGAACTCCGGGAGTCCGACGAGGGCGAGGTCATCGTCCGCACCACCGCCCTCACGTTCGCCGCGTTCCTCCGGGGCGCGAAGGCCGGGGAGTTCGACCACTTCACCGGTGACGCCTGAGCGAAACGATCCGGCGGCCCCTTGCTGTTCTCGCAAGGGGCCGCCGGTGTGACTGCTGTCAGTGCTGCGGGCCGGGCGGGGTGGTGGCGGGGGCGCCCGTGCCGGTGCCGGTGTTGTTCGGGTCGGACTTGGGTGCCGGGTCGGGGATGTCGGCCATCGGCAGGGACTTCTTGGGCGTGCCGCGCAGGGCCTGGTTCATGGCGTCCTGCCAGATCGGGCCGGGGCCGTCGGCGCCGAACACCTCGCTGTGGTACTTCCCGTTGATGGTGATGTTGCGCATCTCGACGCCGCCGTTGGGGCCGCCGAGCCAGACGGCGGTGGCGAGCTGCGGGGTGTAGCCGTTGAACCAGGCGGCCCGCTTGCGGTCCGAGGTGCCGGTCTTGCCGGCGATCTGCCGGTTGTCGTCCAGGTTGAGCGCCGCGCCGGTGCCCTTGTTCTCGGTCACGCCGTTCAGGACGGTGTTCATCGCCCGCGCCGTGTCATCGGAGAACGCCTTCTCGCACTGGCCGGCCGGGACGGGGACGTCCTTGCCGTCCACGGTGGTGATCTTGTTGATGGCGATCGGGGCGCAGTGCGTGCCCTGGGCGGCGAAGGTCGCGTAGATGTTGGCCATGGTCAGCGGGCTCATCTCCTCCACTCCCAGCGCCATCGCGGGGACCTCCTCCAGCGGCTTGCCGCTGGCCTTGCCGGTGACGCCCAGCTTGTTGGCCATCTGCTTGACCGCGCAGAGGCCGATCTCCTGCTCCATCTGCACGAAGTAGGTGTTGACCGAGAGCGCCATCGCCTGCTTCAGCTGGTAGGGGCCCTTCTCGTTCTCGCTTTCGTTGGGCACCACCGTCTTGGGCCGGCCCTGGTTCTTCCAGGTGCCCTCGCAGGTCTTCATCGTCGGGTATTCGAGCTTGTTCGGGGCCGAGTACTCCTGGGTCGCCGGCAGGCCCGCCTCCAGGGCGGCGGCCGCGACGACCGGTTTGAACGTGGAGCCGGGCTGGAAGCCGTTGCCGCCGCCCATCGCCGCGTCGACGTTGAGGTTGACGACGGTCTGGTTCTTGTTGGCGTCCAGGCCGTACGGGCGGGTCTGGGCCATGGCCAGGATCTTGCCGGTGCCCGGCTCGACCATGGTGGCGGCGGCCGAGACGCTGTCGGTGATCTTCACGTTGGAGGTCACGGCGTTCTGGGCGGCGGCCTGCTTGTCCGGGTCCAGCGTGGTGTAGATGTTGAGGCCGCCGGTGTCCCAGAACTTCTTGCGGTCGGCGGCGCTCTGGCCGAACGCCGGGTCCTGCTTGACCACGTGCCGGACGTAGTCGCAGAAGAAGCCCATGCCGCCCTGGGCGGTGGCGGTGATGCAACCGTTCTGCGGGTCCTTGAAGTTGAGACCCAGCGGGGCGGCCTTGGCCTCCTTGGCCTGGTCCGCGGTGATGTGCTTGTTCTCCAGCATCTTGTCGATGACCGTGTCCCGGCGCTTCTGCGCGGCCACCGGGTGCAGCTTCGGGTCGTACTGGGAGGGGTTCTGCACCAGCCCGGCCAGCATGGCGGCCTCGGCGATGGTCAGGTCCTTGTTGCTCTTGCTGAAGTAGCGCTGGGAGGCGGCCTCCACGCCGTAGGCGCCGTTCCCGTAGTACGTGATGTTGAGGTAGTTGGTGAGGATCTGGTCCTTCGACAGGTCCTCCTCCAGCTTGATCGCGACCTTGAGCTCCTGGATCTTGCGACCCAGGGTCTTGCGCTGCGCCTCCAGCACCGCGGCCTGGTCCTCGCCCGCCTTCTCGACGTTGACGTTCTTCACGTACTGCTGGGTCAGCGTCGAGGCACCCTGCGAGGCGGTGCCGCTCTCGGCGTTCTTGCTGATCGCGCGGAGCACGCCCTTGAGGTCGACGGCGCCGTGCTCGTAGAACCGGGCGTCCTCGATGTCGACTTGAGCCTGTCGCATGAACGGCGACATCTGCTCAGGAGTGATGACCGTGCGGTCGCGCTCGTACACCTTGGCGATCAGGCCGCCCCTGGCGTCGAAGATCTGCGTCGCCTGGGTGAGCGGCGGGGTCTTGAAGTCACTGGGGATGTCCTCGAAGCCCTCCGCCGTGCCCTTGGCGGTCAGCCCGAAACCGCCGGCGGCGGGCAGGGCGAGGCCAGCCAGCAGCACACCGGACACCACGCTCGCCGCCAGGAAGATCGCACCGAAGCGGGCCAGCCGGAGCGGCGTCCTGCGGGGCGGGGGGAGAGCCGCACTGTCGGAGGAATTCAATATCGGAGGGAGATTCGATTCCATCCCGGAATGCTAGTCCTCACGCACTCTGCGGATCGAACGTTTTTTCGCGCAAGGCTGTCACGGCTGTGCAACAGATAGCGGAAGTCGACCGCGGCGCGTCAAATCGCATACGCACCAAATTGGCGCAATGGAAATACAGGCTGCCTTTAACTAATCCAGCCCCCCCGAGGCACGACCACGGACCACGCCTGCGGTACCCGTGGCTCCCGCCTGCCGCGCCCTCCCCCTCTCGCGGCCCTGACACCACTTAGATGCCGCGAACGGGCCGAAAGGTTGCCTACGCCCGGTGAGCCCCGACGCCGACTCGTGCGATCCGCCCCCACCCAGCCCCACCGGCGGCACCCCTGCGCGCCCCGCACCCAGTCGCCGGCGGCACGTCACGGCGCTGCCCGCGCCCCGGCGCAGGAAGTCGGCCAAGCCGACTTCCTGCGCCGAAGCCGCCTCCCCCTCGCGCCCACCCGCGCGAGGGGCTGTCGCCGGACAGGCGTGCGGTCGATGAACTTCTGATCACCTGTTCGAAGTTGGGCGGTTTCCAGTATCGGAAACGCGAAAGCTTCTTCGCCTGTTCCAGCCTTCCCTGGTTCCCGGGCTGCTGCAAACCCCGGAGTACGTGCGTGCCGTGTTCGCGAGAAGGGGCCTCACCGAAGAGCAGTTGTCGAGGGTGGTCGCAGCACGCCTTGCAAGGCAGCAATCCCTCTGCGACACCACCAAAACGCTGCGGTTCGTCATCACCGAGCCTGTTCTCCGATGGCGCCTCGTTTCAGCCGCGATGATGGCTGGCCAGCTGGACCGCATCATCTCCGTTTCTCGCCTGCCGCATGTGGATATTCGAATCGTTCCTCTCGCCGCGCCTCAATCCGACGTGCCGGGGCGGAAATAGGTCTCCCTGCCCATAGTTTGGTGCCCGGTCCAACGGCGCTGAGGGCAGTGTGGCCGAGGTGTGGCAGGCCGCGCGCGGTAGTGCGCGGCCTGCGATTCGATGCGGCGCAACAACAGGGAGGTATAGATGTCCACCATCGTTATGAGCCGGGCGCGGGGAGTCCCGGTTTTCGACCGGGCGGAGTCCCGGCTGCCGATGGGCACGGCCGGGGCGACGCCGCTGCCCGAGTTGGACGGCGAGCGTGGCCCGGAGAGCCCGTTCGCCTTCCGGTTCCTGGTGCCGGTCACCGGGGCCGGGGGCATCCTGTCGGCCGACATCGACTACGACGACGACACGCAGACGTGCACCTACGAGGGACTCCCGCCCGGCGTCTACATGACCAGCACGCCGCCGAAGACGTACGGCCCGACCCAGCCCACCGGGCAGATGGACGCGCCGGACGACCCGGGAAGCAGCGACGACTGAGATGCCGACCGCCGATGCCGTCCTCGTGCTCACGGGGGCGTTCGATCCCACCGCCGACCTCGTGATCGAGGAGCTGAATCGGCGCGGTACCCCCGTCTTCCGGGCGGACACGGCGTGGTTTCCGTCGAGGTTGGCCCTGTCGGCCAGCCTCGACGGGGCGGCCGGCTGGTGCGGGACGCTGGCCACGGAACGACGCACGCTCGACCTCTCGGCGGTACGAGCGGTCTACTACCGTCGGCCGCCCGTGCCGGAGTTTCCGGAGTCGATGTCCTCCGAGGCCCGCGGCGTGGCGTCCGCCGAGGCGCGGCGCGGGTTCGGGGGTCTGCTGTCCGCGTTGCGGTGCCGCTGGCTGCCGCCGCCAGGCCGTGCTGCTGACGCCGAGTACAAGCCGTTCCAGCTCCGGGTGGCGGCTGAATCGGGGCTGCGAGTCCCCCGGACGTTGATCACCAACGATCCTGAAGCGGCAAGGGAGTTCGCGACCGGCATCGGGAAGCCCGTGGTCTACAAGCCCTTCACGCCAATCCGCGGGACGGGGCGGAGGGGCACCCCGGCGGAGCGCCGTTCGACCGGATCATCGCCACGTGTTCGGTGCGGCGGATTCCGCAGGCCTGGCTTGACCAATGCGCGCCGGGCGGTCTCATCGTCGCCCCGATCGGTGATGTCCTGGGCGGAGGCGCCCTGGCCCGGCTGACCAAGCTGTCGGACGGGCGCGCGGCAGGGCGGTTCCTGCACCGGCCCGCCGGGTTCATGCCGCTGCGTTCAGGTGCCGAGCCCAGCCCGCCGGCTCGGGAACCGCGAGCCGGCGGGCGAATCACGGAAATCAGCGCCCGAGTTCTGGACGACTACGGGTTCTCTTTTTGGGCGGGTCTCCACCTCGCCCCCACGGTCATTCGGAACGGCCGTACCCTGCACGATCCTGCCGATGGCTCGGCCGCCCGCGTGCAGGACCACCCCGACGGCTCGTCCACGGTCGACGTCAGCGGCCCCCGCGACCTCTGGCAGGCCGTTGAAGCCGCGTACCGGAGCTGGCTCGAAGGCAACCGGCCGCGCCGTGAGTGGTTCACCGTCGAGGCGGGGCCGGAGGGGCAGTACGCGGGTTACGTGGCGCCGGACGGATCCTCGGTTCGGTGGGGGCTTTGAGGTAGCAGACCGATGTCGGAGACCGGGCCGAGGTGGGTGAGCTTGTCGGGGTTGGAGACGGCGTGGACGGCCTGGATGGTGCCGTCGGCGATGTCGAGTTCGAGGACGCTGGCGACGCGGCCGGCGGCGTCGTGGAGGACGGCGCCCGGGCGGCCGTTGACGGTGGCGGGCGTCAGCGTGACGCCGAGTTTGCGGTTGCGGCGGAGGCCGCCTATGAGGAGCTGGGCGACGCGGCGCAGGCCGGTGAGGGCCTTGCCGAGGGCGCGGGCCTTGCCGCCGCCGTCGCCGTGGAAGACGACGTCGGGGGAGAGGAGTCGGAGCAGGGCGTCCAGGTCGCCGCCTTCGGTGGCTTCGAAGAACCTGCGGGCGAGTTCGTCGGCCTCCGCCGTGCGCGCCCGGGTGTCGACGGCTTGGGCCGAGGGGACTAGGCGCTTGCGGGCGCGGGTGAGGATCTGGCGGCAGTTGGCCTCGGACTTGCCGACGGCGTCGGCGATCTCCGGGTAGCCGTACCCGAAGGCCTCGCGGAGCATGAACACCGCCCGCTCGGTCGGGGAGAGGGCCTCCAGCAGGACGAGGAACGCCATCGACAACGCGTCGGCCAGCTCGGCGTGTTCGGCCGGCCCCGGGCGGTCGGCGGTGACCACGACGGGCTCGGGCAGCCACTCGCCGACGTACGTCTCCCGGCGGACCCGGGCCGACGTCAGATGGTTGATGCCCAGCCTGGTCACCGACGTGGTCAGGTACGCCTTGAGGTTGGTGATCGTGGTCCCGGCCTGGTCGGCCCGGGTCAGACCGAGGAAGGCGTCCTGGACGATGTCCTCGGCGTCGCCCACGGAGCCCGTCATCCCGTAGGCGATGGAGAACAGCAGCGGCCGGTATCCGGTCGCGTCCGTGGTGATGGCTGATTCCGGCACTGGAACCCCTCCCTCGGTTCGCCGAGCAGGGTATCCAACGGCGCCCAGACGGCAGTGGCACAGATCACATCCTCGCCTGTCACGGCCCGCCGGGGTGCCCTGTCTCAGAGGGCACCAGCGGACGACGACAAGGGAGCACACGATGGAAGCCCGCCTGAACCCCTTCGCCAGCCAGACCATGTCCAAGTTCCTCAAGCACCTCATCGCGGCCAACAAGGTGATCGTGGAATCGACTCTGCCGTTCGCGACGCAGGAGTTGGTGAAGCTGCGCGCCAGCCAGATCAACGGCTGCGGCTTCTGCGTCGACATGCACTTCAAGGACGCCGTGCACGGCGGGGAGGAGGCGACCCGCCTCAACCTGGTCGCGGCCTGGCGGGAGGCGACGGTGTTCACCGACGCCGAGCGCGCCGCCCTGGAGCTGGCGGAGCAGGGCACCCGCCTGGCCGACGCGGCCGGCGGGGTCACGGACGAGGCCTGGGCGAACGCCGCGAAGCACTACGACGAGGAGCAGCTCGCGGCCCTGGTGTCCCTCATCGCGATCATCAACGCCTTCAACCGCGGCAACGTCATCGCCCGGATGCCCGCCGGCGGCTACCGGCCCGGCCAGCACGCCTGACCGGAGCCCGTTCCGCGGCCGGAGAGCGGTCTCCCCGGCCGCGGGCGTCGGGTTCCCTGCCGTCGGCCTCTCGGCCGTCGGCGCTTCCGGGGCGTTACCGTCCGTGCGCATACCACCCAGCCTGCGCTGGGGGCCTTGTGCTTAAAAAACCGACCGATAAGGTGTTAATCCAACATTCATCGATGCCGCATAGCCTCCGGGGGCTAGCCTCATGCCGAATGCCATCGTCCGACCAGGAGGCGAAAGCCCCGTGCAAGGCACAGTCACCACACCAGGCGGGTCCGCGGTGGCCGGCGGCCCTGGCGAGGCCTTCCTCCTCGTCGTCGACGACGAACCCAACATCCGCGAGCTGCTCGCCGCCTCGCTGCGCTTCTCCGGTTTCCGGGTCGCCTCCGCCGCCAGCGGCACCGAGGCCCTCGACCTGATAGCCGTCGAACGCCCCGACCTCGTCGTCCTCGACGTGATGCTCCCGGACCTCGACGGCTTCACCGTCGTCGAGAAGCTGCGCGAGCGGACCAACCGCGGCCAGATCGCCGGGCCCGTGCACGGCCACCCCGGCGACCACCTCCCGGTGCTCTTCCTCACCGCCAAGGACGGCGTCGGCGACAAGGTCCAGGGCCTCGCCGCGGGCGCCGACGACTACGTCACCAAGCCGTTCAGCCTGGAGGAGCTGATCGCCCGGATCCGCGCCATCCTGCGCCGCTCCGGCGGGCCCGCCGAGGACGGCCGGCTCATCGTCGCCGACCTCAGCCTCGACCCGGTCGCCCACGAGGTCACCCGGGCCGGCACCCCCGTCGCGCTCTCCCCGACCGAGTTCAAGCTGCTGCACTACCTGATGGCCAACGTCGGCCGGGTGGTCTCCAAGGCGCAGATCCTCGACCACGTCTGGGCCTACGACTTCGGCGGCGACCTCTCCATCGTCGAGTCGTACATCTCCTACCTGCGCCGCAAGCTCGACTCCGGCCCGGCCCACGGCCCCAAGCTGATCCACACCGTGCGCGGCATCGGCTACGCGCTGCGCCGCCCCCCGCAGGGCTGACCGGTCCGCTCCGTGTCCGCCCGGCTCTCCACCCGGCTGTCGGTGTTCCGGCGGCCGTTCTCCCGGCTGCCCCTGCCCCGGCGGCCGTTCTCCCGGCTGTTCTCCCGGCTGTCGAGGCTGTCCGGGCTGTCCCGACTGTCCCGGCTGTCCCTGCGCGCCCGGCTGCTGGTGCTCGCGCTGGTGCTGGTCACCACCGGGCTCGCGGTCAGCGACGCCGTCGTGCTCGGCACCGTCCGGGTACAGCTGGTCGACCAACTCGACGAGCAGCTCCAGCGGTACGGGCTGCCGCTGTCCCACAAGGGCCCGGTACGGGTCGGCACCCCGGAGGCCGGGCGCCCCGCCGTCACCGGCAAGCGCAGCACCCTGCCCAGCCAGTACCTGGTCCAGTACCTCTCCTCGGACGGCAAGGTGCAGGCCGTCATGCGCCAGCCCGTCTCCGACAGCGACCCGGCACCCCAACTCGCCGGCCTCGACCCGACCCGCACCGAGCCCGACGTCCCCTTCGACCTGCCCGACCAGCGCGGCCACTACAACTGGCGGGTGCTCGTGCTGCCGATCCAGACCCCCCGGGCCCCGGCCGCCGCCAGCCCCAGCGACTACGCCTCGCCCGCCGTCACCGCGACCTACGTCATGGTGGCCGTCTCCCGCGCGGACATCGACGCCACCGTCGGCAAGCTGCGCAGCTCCTTCCTCGCGATCGGCGGCGCCGTCCTGCTGCTGATCGCCGGGCTCGGCTTCTTCGCCGTCCGGGCCGGGCTGCGGCCACTGCGCCGGATCGAGGCCGGCGCCGCCCGGATCGCCGACGGCGAACTCTCCCACCGGATGCCGGAACTCTCCCCCGGCACCGAGGTCGGGCGGCTCTCCATCGCGCTCAACGGCATGCTCACCCAGATCGAGGCCGCCTTCGCCGCCCGCGCCGAATCCGAGGCTCGGATGCGCCGGTTCGTCGCCGACGCCTCGCACGAACTGCGCACCCCGCTCGCCGGGATCCGCGGCTTCACCGAGCTCTACCGGATGGGCGCGCTGCCCACCGACGGGGACGTCAAGCGGACCATGACCCGGATCGAGAGCGAGGCCGTCCGGATGGGCGCCCTGGTCGAGGACCTGCTGGTGCTCGCCCGGCTCGACGAGGAACGCCCGCTCGACCTCGCCCCGATGGACCTGCGCACCCTCGCCGCGGACGCGCTGCACGACCTCACCGCCCTCGACCCGACCCGGCCCGTCTCCCTCACCGGCCCGTCCGGCACCGGCGCCCCCGGCGCGGCCCCCGTCCTCGGCGACGAGGCCCGGCTGCGCCAGGTGGTCACCAACCTGGTCGGCAACGCGGTCAAGCACACCCCGCCCGGCACCCCCGTGCGGATCGGGGTCGGCGGCGCGGGCGGTGTCTGCCTGCTGGAGGTCGCCGACGCCGGGCCGGGGCTCACCGACGGCCAGGCCCAGCGGGTCTTCGACCGCTTCTACCGGGTCGACGCCTCCCGCAGCCGGCACGGCGGAGGCGGCGCCGGACTCGGCCTCGCCATCGCCACCGCGCTCACCCACGCGCACGGCGGCACCCTCACCCTGGACACCGCCCCCGGCGCCGGCGCCACGTTCCGGGTCGAACTGCCCACCAACGGTGACCGGACTTCCTGACGGCATTGTCGACACGTCAATTCCCTTGCTGACCAAGCAATGGCGGGCCGTTTTCATTGCCGGAATGCGGCATGGAGCGTAAAGAATCCGTGCGCCTATGATCAACGCCGTCGGGTCGTCAAGAACAGCCCGGCACACGGCTTTTGCTTTCTTTCCGACCCGAAAGGGGTCATTGTGAAACTCCGCCGTACGCTGGTCTCGGCCGCCCTCGTCGCCGCCGTGATCTCGCCCGCAGCCATGCTCTCCGCGGCACCCGCCTTCGCGGAGTCGGCTTCGACGGCGCAGACCCGGAACGACACCGGCTCGATCGCGGAGCTGGAGAAGGCCGCCGCCGCCGCGGCCAAGGCCCACCAGGCCGCCGTCGCCGCCGAGGCCGCCGGGCAGGCCGAGACCACGGCCTTCATGAACAACCCGCAGCCCTACCTCGGCAAGCTCCAGGAGGCCCAGGCCGCCGCCAAGACGGCCGCCGCGGCCCACGAGAAGACCTACAACGAAGCCGTGGAGGCCTCGGCCGCGTACCGCTCCGCGAAGCCGGAGGAACTGGAAGCGGCCAGGGTACGGATGCTGGCGGCGTTCGACGCCGCCAACGCCGCCACCGACGCGGACACCAAGGCCAAGGCCGCCGTGACCGCCGCCGGCACGGCGCTGGACGACGCCAAGGTCGCGGCGATGCGCAAGCTCGGCGTGCTGCAGGAGGCCACCAAGACCGCGGCCGCCGCCAAGGCCACCGCGGACAAGGCCCTCGCCGAGGCCAAGGCCGCCGCTGAGAAGCCCGCCGACAAGCCCGCCGACAAGCCGAGCGAGAAGCCGGTCGAGCAGCCCGCCCCGGCCCCGGCGGAGCAGCCGGCCCAGCAGCCCGCCGCCGTCACCCCGGTCTCGGACACCACCGCGACCACCACCAACAACGGCACCGGTGCCGGCACCAAGGCGACCACCGCGAGCAGCCAGGCCAGGTCGACGACCGCCGCCCCGGCCAAGGCGACCACCGGTTCGACCACCGAGCTCGCCGAGACCGGTTCCAACCCGGCCACCCCGTACCTGGCGCTGGGTTCCGGCCTGGCCCTCAGCCTGGGTGCCGCGGCCCTCTACGTCTCCCGCCGCAAGCCGGCCCGCTCCTCCTCCTGATCCACCCGGTTCGCGCCCGCTCGGGAGGAGGGCGCGAACCCCACAGCACCCCCGAACCGCAGGGCAGGCCCCCTCCCGGCCCGCCCTGCGGTCTCGCGTTTCCGGGCCCGAAACGCCCCGATCGGGTGAACCTCGGCCGTTCACCCGACCGGCCCCCCGGTCGTGTGCGACGGTCCACGTGCTCACTCACGCACCGGGAGATCGCTATGGACCCTGATCAGAGGTTATGGAAGGCCTGGAAGGCCATGGCCGTCCCGAAGATCGCGCGCGCAGAGATCGGAGATGACAGCATCACCATCTCGGTCATCGGTGACCTCCGCCATGCGGCGGTGGGAGGTGGCCTCAGGAAGGCGCTGACGAAGCACCTGCGCGGGACGGGGTACACGGCGACGCAGGGCCGGTATGTGATCGCCGGTTTGAAGGCGATGAAACCTGACTTCGCCGTGGCACCGGACGACACGAAGGCGATCGAACACCCGGAGGGTGTGGGGCTTCTGGCGTCCGGGATCCCCCTTGTCGCCGAGGTCGTGTGGCCCGACTGCTACGAACGCCGTGACCAGGAATTCAAGCCGCGCGCCTACGCTTCCGCGGACATTCCGGTGTACGTGGTCATCGATGACTACGGTCACGGCGGTACCGTGACCGTACTTTCTCGCCCCGACCCCGAACGCCGTGCGTACGCGTCCTCGACCCGGATCCCGTACGGCGAGGAGGCCGTGATCCCCGAGGGCCCCGCCAAGGGGTTCGTGATCGGGCCGGAGGTCACCGGTGAGCGCCGTGGTTGATCCCGTGGTTGATCCCGGGGTGTCGTTCCGGCGGGACCTGTCCGAGTGGCGGATCGCGCTGGTCGCGTGGCGGCTGCTGGTGCTGCAGGCGGCGGATCCGGTGGTGGGGGCCGGGATGGCCGAGCACTCGACGTACCAGGCGCATCCGTGGCGGCGGGTGGAGCACACGCTGGGGAGCGGGCGGCGGCTGTTCTACCAGGACGGGGAGGCGCTGCGGCGGGAGGTCGCGCGGCTGGACCGGGCGCACAAGCGGATCCGTGGGACGGCGCCGGACGGGCGGGCGTACGACGCCGAGGACGCGGCGACCCGGGCGTGGGTGCTGCTGACGCTGTTCGAGTGCGTGGTCGCGATGCGGCGGCTGGGCGGGGACCCGTACGATGCCGGTCAACTGGAGGCGGCGTACCAGGAGTTCACCGGGTCGGTGGCGGCCTTCGGGCTGCCTGAGGGCGAACTTCCCGGCAGTGCGGCCGAGTTGCCCGCGTACTTCGCCCGGGCGGCGCGCGAGCGGCTGGAGTTCACCGAGGCGGCCCGCTACCTGCTGGAGGACATGCTGCGCGGGGCGCCGCGGCCGCGCCGGCTGTGGTTCCTCGGCGACGCCGGGTGGCGGGTGCTGCGGGCGGTGGTGGCGCGGGCGATCACGGCGCTGACGGTGGCGGATCTGCCGCCGGCGGTGCGGGAGCGGTTCGGGCTGGTGCGGACGCGGCGGGCCGCGCTGCTGTCCTGGCTGCTGCACCGGGGCGCCGGCGCGGTCGTCCCGCGGCTGCCGGACCGGCTGCGCTACCGCTCCCCGGGGCAGGGGGGTGCCCCGTCCCGGTGGCGTCCGCCGCGCCGGGACGCGCGCGGGTCCCGGGTGGACCGGTTCTTCCGCGAGGTGCTGGACCAGACCGGCGACGGCTTCCTCACCGTCCACGACCTGCGGGCGATGGCGCACAACGTGTGCTGGCAGCTGGAGTTGGACGAGGCCGCCGAGGCGCGGGTGTACCAGGCCTTCGACGGCTGGTGGGAGCAGCTGCGCGAGGCGATGGACGCGAACGGCGACGGCAAGGTGAGCCGGGAGGAGTTCGTGGCGGCCACCGTCGCGGGCTGCGACCGGGATCCTGCCTATCTGGAGCAGGGGCTGCTGCCCGCGCTGCGGGCCGTGTTCACCGCCGCCGACACCGACGGCAGCGGCTTCCTGGAGGCGGACGAGTACCGGGCGGTGTTCGGTGGACCGCGCGTCCATCCGGCCGAACTCTCGCACGGGTTCCGCCAGTTGGACGTGGACGGGGACGGCCGGATCACCGTGGAGGAGTTCCTGCACGGTTTCACCGAGTTCTTCACCGCCCGCGCCGACTCCACCCCCGGCACCCAGCTCCTCGGCCGGGCGTAATGGCCGGGCGTAATGGCCGGACGTAGCCGAAGGGCGTAGCGGAAGAACGCGGAAAGGGCCAGGGCCCCCTGGCCCGGTCAGCGCCCACGCCGTCCGCGACGGCGTGGGCGCCGTCGTGTCAAGCGACGGATCGGCCAAGATCGCTCCGCCGGGTGCCCGGCCGTTCGTTGTCAGGGCCGTCGGCGGCTCCGCAGACTGTCCCCACCGCCACTGCGTTCACCACTGCACCGCCGCCGCATGGCCACACACGGCCACACACGGCCACGCCCCGCTACGTACGGCTACACACCGTTCCGAAGGTGTCAATCCCACCCCGCCTGCGATTCCTTCGTAAGGATGATGGATACTGCTCCTTGTGAACGTGTTCACGTTCACAAGCGGACAAGCTTGCGTGGTTGGGCAGCGGTCTACAGCTATAGATGAAGTTTGTCCGAAACATGCCCTTCAACAGGGCCGGTCGGTTGGAGAGAGGGCGACGTGGAGCTGGCAATCGCTCACGAGACCATCGCGCGATGGCAATTCGGCATCACCACCGTTTACCACTTCCTCTTCGTCCCGCTCACCATCAGCCTCGCCGCCATCGTGGCCGGGCTGGAGACCGCCTGGGTGAGGACGAACAAGGAGAAGTACTTCCACGCCACCAAGTTCTGGGGGAAGCTCTTCCTGATCAACATCGCGATGGGTGTGGTCACCGGCATCGTCCAGGAATTCCAGTTCGGCATGAACTGGTCCGACTACTCCCGCTTCGTCGGCGACGTCTTCGGCGCCCCGCTCGCGATGGAGGCGCTGATCGCCTTCTTCTTCGAGTCCACCTTCATCGGCCTGTGGATCTTCGGCTGGGACAAGCTGCCGAAGAAGATCCACTGCGCCTGCATGTGGATGGTCGCCCTGGGTACCGTGCTCTCCGCCTACTTCATCCTGGCGGCCAACTCCTGGATGCAGCACCCGGTCGGTTACTCGATCGACCCGGCCACCGGCAAGGCCCAGCTCACCGACATCGCCAAGGTGCTGTTCCAGAACACCACCCTCACCGTGGTGGCGCACACCCTGACCGCCGCCTTCCTCACCGGCGCGGCCTTCATGGTCGGCATCGCCTCCTTCCACCTCTGGAAGGCCAAGCGCAAGCCGGAGAGCGCCGACCCCAAGAAGACCGCCGTGATGCGCACTTCGCTGCGGCTCGGCCTGGTCCTCGCCGTGGTCTTCGGCGCCGGCACCGCGCTCAGCGGCGACTCGCTCGCCAAGGTCATGTTCGAGCAGCAGCCGATGAAGATGGCCGCCGCCGAGGCCCTGTGGGACACCCAGTCGCCCGCGCCGTTCTCGATCTTCGCGGTCGGCGACGTCAGCAAGGGGCACAACTCGGTCGAGCTGGAGATCCCCGGGATACTCTCCTTCCTCGCCCACAGCGACTTCAACTCCTCCGTCCCCGGAATCAACGACACCGCGGCCGCCGAGGCCGCCAAGTACGGCGGCGACCCCAAGGACTACATCCCGAGCATCTTCGTCACCTACTGGGGCTTCCGCCTCATGATCGGTTTCGGGATGACCTCCTTCGTGGCCGGCCTGATCGGGCTCTGGACCACCCGGCGCAAGAAGTTCCTGCGCCCCGAGTTCCGCACCGGCGAGACCGAGGTGCCCCGGCTGATGCTCACCCCCGGACGGGAGATGGGTCCGTTCCTCACCAAGTGGAGCTGGCGGATCGGCATCCTGACCATGGGCTTCCCGCTGATCGCCAACAGCTTCGGCTGGATCTTCACCGAGATGGGCCGCCAGCCGTGGGCCGTCTTCGGCCTGATGACCACGGCGAACGCGGTCTCCCCCAACGTGAGCGTCGGCACCCAGATCGGCGCCCTCACCACCTTCACCCTGCTGTACGCGATCCTCGCCGTCGTCGAGGTGCGGCTGCTGGTGAAGTACGCCAAGGCCGGCCCGGTGGTGACCGAGCAGCCCCCCGCCAAGGACCCGACCCTGCGCGGACCGTCCTCGGACGACGACGCCGACAAGCCTCTCGCCTTCGCCTACTGAGGACCACAGGGGATCTGACATGCAACTCCACGACGTCTGGTTCGTACTGATCGCGGTCCTGTGGATCGGCTACTTCTTCCTGGAGGGCTTCGACTTCGGGATCGGCATCCTCACCAAGCCGCTCGCCCGCAACACCGCCGAACGGCGCGTCCTGATCAACACCATCGGCCCGGTCTGGGACGGCAACGAGGTCTGGCTGCTGACCGCCGGCGGCGCCACCTTCGCGGCCTTCCCGGACTGGTACGCGACCCTGTTCAGCGGCTTCTACATCCCGCTGCTGATCATCCTGGTCTGCCTCATCGTGCGCGGCGTGGCCTTCGAGTACCGGGCCAAGCGCGACGACGCGCGCTGGCAGCGCAACTGGGAGGAGGCCATCTTCTGGACCTCGCTGCTCCCGGCCTTCCTGTGGGGCGTGGCCTTCGCCAACATCGTGCGCGGCGTCGACATCGACGCGCAGAAGAACTACGTCGGCACCTTCTGGGACCTGCTCAACCCGTACGCCATCCTCGGCGGACTGGTGACGCTCAGCCTGTTCACCTTCCACGGCGCGGTGTTCGCGGCGCTCAAGACGGTCGGCGAGATCCGCGACCGGGCGCGGGCCACCGCCCTGCGGGTGGGCGTGGTGGCGGCGGTGCTGGCGCTGGCCTTCCTGCTCTGGACGCAGGCCGACAACGGCAACGGCCGCAGCCTGGCCGCCCTGGTCATCGCGGTGCTGGCCCTGGTCGGAGCGCTGGCGGCCAACCAGCTCGGGCGCGAGGGCTGGGCGTTCATCCTCTCCGGGGCGACCATCGTGGCCGCCGTCGCGATGCTCTTCCTGGCGCTCTTCCCGGACGTCATGCCCTCCACCCTCAACGACGGCTGGAGCCTGACCGTCGCCAACGCGGCCTCCTCGCCGTACACGCTGAAGCTGATGACCATCGTGGCCGCGGTGTTCACGCCGCTCGTGCTGCTCTACCAGGGCTGGACGTACTGGGTGTTCCGCAAGCGCATCGGCGTCCAGCACATCCCCGGGCACGACCCGGCCGCCGCGCTCGACCAGGCCTGACGCCGTGAAGCCGGTCGACCCCCGACTCCTCGGGTACGCCCGCACCACCCGTGCCTTCCTCGCCGGATCCGTGCTCCTCGGCGGGGCGGGAGCGGCCCTGGTGGTCGCCCAGGCGAGTCTGATCGCCGAGATCGTCGTCCGCGCCTTCCAGCGCCAGGCGACCCTCGGCGAGCTGACCACGCCGCTGCTGCTGCTCGCCCTGACGGCCGTCGGGCGCGGGCTGGTCGGCTGGCTCACCGAACTCACCGCGCACCGGTCCGTCGCCCGGGTGAAGTCCACCCTGCGGCGCCGGCTGCTCGACCACGCCACCGCGCTCGGCCCGGCCTACCTGGCGGGCCGGCGCACCGGCGAACTCACCACCCTCGCCACCCGCGGCGTCGACGCGCTGGACGACTACTTCGCCCGCTACCTGCCGCAGCTGGCGCTCGCCGTCGTCGTCCCGGTGATCGTGCTGCTGCGGATCGTCGGCGCCGACTTCGCCTCGGCCGCGATCATCGCCGGGACGCTCCCGCTGATCCCGCTGTTCATGGTGCTGATCGGGATGGCCACCCAGAGCCGGATGGACCGGCAGTGGGGCACCCTGGCCCGGCTCTCGCACCACTTCCTCGACGTGGTGGCCGGACTGCCCACCCTCAAGGTGTTCAACCGGGCCCGCGCCCAGGCCGCCACCATCGCCCGGATCACCGCCGACTACCGCCGCGCCACCCTGCGCACCCTGCGGATCGCCTTCATCTCCTCCTTCGCGCTGGAACTGCTCTCCACCCTGTCGGTCGCGCTGGTCGCGGTCACCGTCGGCTTCCGGCTGGTGGACGGCACGCTCGACCTGGAGACCGGGCTGCTGATCCTGATCCTCGCCCCCGAGGTGTACTTCCCGATCCGCCAGGTCGGCGCGCTCTACCACTCCAGCGTGGAGGGCCTGACCGCCGCCGACGAGATCTTCCAGGTGCTGGAGACCCCGCTGCCCGCCGCCGGCACGGTGCCCGCACCCGCCCTCACCGGGGCCGTCGTCGCCGTCTCCGACCTGGTCGTACGCCACCCCGGGCGGGCCGAGCCCGCGCTGGACGGCGCCGCGCTGACCCTGCGCCCGGGCACCACCACCGCCCTCACCGGCCCGAGCGGGGCCGGCAAGTCCACCCTGCTCGCCGTCCTGCTCGGCCTCGTCGCCCCGGACGCCGGCACCGTCCGGATCACCGCCGCCGACGGGCGGACCCACGACCTGGCCGCACTGGAACCGGCGAGCTGGCGGCGGCAGATCGCCTGGGTGCCGCAGCACCCGCACCTGTTCGCCGGGACGGTCGCCGACAACCTGCGGCTCTACCGCCCGGAGGCCACCGACGAGCAGCTGTGGACGGCGCTTCGGGCCGCGCACGCGCTCGACTTCGTGACCAGGCTGGACGCCCCGCTCGGCGAGGACGGCGCCGGGCTCTCCGCCGGGCAGCGCCAGCGGCTCGCGCTCGCCCGCGTCCTGCTCGCCGACGACCGGCCGCTGGTCCTCCTCGACGAGCCGACCGCCAACCTGGACGGCGCCTCCGAGGCCGCCGTCGTGGACGCCGTCCGGACGCTCGCCGAGGACCCGGCGCGCACCGTGCTGATCGTCGCCCACCGGCCGGCGCTGCTGGCCGTCGCCGACCACCGGGTCCGGCTGACGGGGGCACCCGCCCCGGCCGCCGGCCCGGCCGCGGCTGCGGCCTCCGCTGCGTCCTCCGCTGCGGTCGAGCGGCCCGCGCACAGCGGGCGGCCGACGCCCGCCCCCGCCGCGGCACAGGACGAGCCCGAAGCCGCCGCCGCCACCCCGAGACTGGCGCTGTCCGTCCTGCTCGGCGCGCTCGCCCTCGGCTGCGCCGTCGCGCTGATGGCCACCTCCGGCTACCTGATCTCCCGGGCCTCCGAGATGCCGCCGGTGCTCTACCTGATGATGGCCGTCACCTCGGTACGGGCCTTCGGCATCGGCCGCAGCGTCTTCCGCTACGCCGAGCGGCTGGTCTCGCACGACGCCGTGCTGCGCACCCTCGGCACCCTGCGGGCCGCCGTCTACCGGCGGCTCACCGCGCTCGCCCCGGCCGGGCTGCCCGCCTTCCGGCGCGGCGACCTGCTCTCCCGGCTGGTCTCCGACGTCGACGCGATCCAGGACCACCACCTGCGCTGGCGGCTGCCGGCCGCCGTGGCGGGCGTGGTCTCGCTGGCCGCGGCGGCGGCGATGGGCGCCTTCCTGCCCGCCGCCGGGGTCGTGCTCGGGGTCGGGCTGCTGCTCGCGGGCGCGGTGGTGCCCGCCCTGGCCGCCCGCTGGTCGGCCGGTGCCGAACGGCGGCAGGCCCCGGAGCGCGGGCGGCTCGCCACCACCGTCGTCGACGCCTTCACCGGCACCGCCGAACTCACCGTGGCCGGCGCGCTGCCCGGCCGGCTCGCGGCCGTCCACGGCGCCGACGCCGCGCTCACCCGGCTGGCCGCCCGCTCGGCGGCCACCACCGCGCTCGGCACCGGGCTGATCGCGCTGCTCACCGGGCTGACCGTGACCGCCGCGGCGGCCGTCGGCGTCCAGGGGGTGCACGGCGGCGCGCTGGCGCCGGTCTGCCTGGCCGTGGTCGTGCTCACCCCGCTGGCCGCGTTCGAGGCCGTCACCGGGATGCCGCTGGCCGTCCAGGCGCGCCAGCGCAGCCGGGCCGCGCGGGCCCGGCTGGACGAGGTGCTGGAGGCCGAGGCCGCCGTCCCGGAGCCGGCCGCGCCCGCCGCGCTGCCCGAACAGCCGCTGCCGGTCGCCGTGCGCGGACTGACCGTCCGGCACCCCGGGCAGGCCGTGGACGCGCTCACCGGCGTCGACCTCGACCTCGCGGCCGGCCGCCGGATCGCCGTGGTCGGCCCGTCCGGCTCCGGCAAGACCACCCTGGCCCAGGCGCTGCTGCGGTTCCTGGAGCCGAGCGCGGGCGGCGTCACCTTCGCCGACGGCTGTCCACAGGCTGTGGACAGCCGCGCGCTCGCGGGCGAGGACGTCCGCCGGGTGATCGGACTGTGCGCCCAGGACGCCCACGTCTTCGACAGCTCGCTGCGGGAGAACCTGCGGCTGGCCCGGCCGGGCGCCACCGAGGACGACCTGCGTGCCGCGCTCGCCGCCGCCCGGCTGCTGGACTGGACGCTGACCCTGCCCGACGGCCTGGACACCATGGTCGGCGAGCACGGCGCCCGGCTCTCCGGCGGCCAGCGGCAGCGGCTCGCACTGGCCCGGGCCCTGCTCGCCGACTTCCCGGTGCTCGTCCTGGACGAGCCCGCCGAACACCTCGACCTGCCCACCGCCGACGCGCTCACCACCGACCTGCTGGCCGCCACCGAGGGCCGCACCACCGTGCTGATCACCCACCGGCTGGCCGGACTGGACGACACCACCGTCGACGAGGTGTTGGTGCTGGACGGCGGCCGGGTCGCCGAGCGCGGCCGCTGGTCGGAGCTGATCGCGGACCGGGACGGGCGGCTGCACACCATGTGGCGGCGGGAGCGGGAGGCGGACGGGCTGCTGGAACCGGTCGGGGCCACCCGTTAGACCCGGTCGGGGCCGCCCGTTCAGCCTGGTCGGGGCCGCTCGTCGGGCCCGGGCAGGGCGCGGTTCCCGAGTCGCGCCGTCCTTCGGATGAAAAGCGTACAAACTAGGCTTTCTGCATGGACCCCACGCCAGAGCCCTCCGCCGCCGCGCCCGAGCCGACACCCCATCGGGTGCCGGAGATCGCCTCGCTCGGGCTGGACACCCTGGTCACCGAGGTCGCGGAGCGCCTGCAGTCGGCCGCCGCGGTCACCGACCGGATGCAGCGGCTGCTGGAGGCGGTGGTCTCCATCGGCGCCGGGCTCGACCTGCACGCCACCCTGCACCGGATCGCCACCGGCGCCGCCGAACTCGTCGACGCCCGGTACGCGGCCCTCGGCGTGATCGCCCCCGGCCGCACCGGCCTGGCCGACTTCATCCACGTCGGCGTCGACGACGAGACCGCCGCCGAGATCGGCGACCTGCCCGCCGGCCGCGGCATCCTCGGCGCGCTGATCGACCGCCCCGAGCCGCTGCGGCTCGCCGACCTCGGCGCCGACCCGCGCTCCTCCGGATTCCCGCCGCACCACCCGGAGATGAAGACCTTCCTCGGCGAGCCGATCCGGGTCCGCGACGAGGTCTTCGGCAACCTCTACCTCACCGAGAAGAAGGGCGGCGGCGCCTTCACCCCCGAGGACGAACAGGTGGTGCACGCGCTCGCCGCGGCGGCCGGCGTCGCCATCGAGAACTCCCGGCTGTACGAGGAGGGGCGGCGCCGGGAACGCTGGATCGCCGGCGCCTCCGCCGTCACCACGGCGCTGCTCTCCACCGACCAGGCCGAGACCGCGCTCACCGTCGCGGCCGAGCAGGTCCGGGAGCTGGCGGACGCCGCGCTCGGCATGATCCTGCTCCCGACCGAACCGACGGAGGACGGCGACGGGCAGATGCGGGTCGCCCACGCCTCCGGCGAGGCCGCCGAGTTCGTCCGGGGCGAGCTGCTGCCCAGGGAGAGCTTCGCGGCCCGGCTGCTCGCCGGGGAGAGCATCCACCTGGACGACATGTCCAGCGACCCGACCGTGGAGATCCGGCTCGCCCGCGCCTTCGGCCCGTCGATGGCCGTCCCGATGGTCGCCGCCGGGCGGGTGCTCGGCGGACTCTGCGTCTGGCGCCCGCGCGGCGCCCTGCCGTTCACCGACACCGAGAAGCAGCTCGCCGAGACCTTCGCCTCGCAGGCCGCGCTGGCCCTGCGGCTCGCCGAGGGCCAGCGCGACCAGCAGCGCCTGGCCGTCTTCCAGGACCGCGACCGGATCGCCCGCGACCTGCACGACCTGGTGATCCAGCGGCTGTTCGCCACCGGGATGATGCTGGAGAGCGCGGCCCGGCGGTCCGTGGTGCCCGAGGTGAAGGTCGGCATCGGCAAGGCGGTGGACGAGCTGGACGCCACCATCCAGGAGGTCCGCACCACCATCTACGCCCTCCAGCACGACAACCACGGCGACGCGCCGGACACCCTGCGCACCCGGGTGCTGCGGGAGGCCAGCCAGGCCGCGGCGGCGCTCGGCTTCAAACCCTCGGTGAGCTTCGTCGGGCCGGTGGAGAGCCTGGTCGAGGAGAAGAACGGCCGTCAACTGCTCGCCGCGCTCAGGGAGATGCTCTCCAACACGGCCCGGCACGCGCGGGCCTCCCGGGTCGGCGTCGAGATCGACGCGACCGCCCACCTGGACGACACCGGCCGGCCGGTGAGCGGCGACCCGGAGTCGCTGGACCGGGGCGGGCGCCCGGGCGTGCTGCTGACGGTGACCGACGACGGCGTCGGCATCCCGGCGGGCGGGCGCCGCAGCGGCCTGCTCAACCTGACCCGGCGGGCCGAGGCGCTCGGCGGCGCCGCCTGGCACGAGAACGGACCGTACGGGAAGGGCACCATGGTCCGCTGGACGGCCCGGCTCTGAGCCCGGCCCGATCCTCCTCGGCGGTTGGCCGGTGAAAGTTAAACGAGGGAGAACTTCCCGACCAACACCGCAAGTTGTGAACGTTCTGGGCTTTCCGTGGGTCCGTGTGCACACATAGCTTTGCACCGGTCTCGGAGGGGTAACCGGACGGGGGGAGCAGTGGACGCGTCTGGCCGCGGGAACACCGCAGCAGGGGCAAGTCGAGGCGGGTTCAGGACGGAGCGCGCCCCGGACGGGCGGTACCGCTGGCAGCTGAAGGCGCCGAACGGCCGGGTGGTGGCCATCACCGCCGCCATGTTCGAGACGCCCGGCGAGGCCGAGCGCGGCTTCGACGGATTACGCGTCGGGGCCGCCGAACTCACCGCGCGGATCACCCACGTCCGGGACGGCATCGGCTGGATCTGGGTCGTCCCCGGGTCGCGCAGCCTGCCCGAGGTGCGCTCCAGCCGCGCGTACGAGCGGTACGCGACCTGCCAGAACGCCTTCCGGCGCTTCGTCGTGCTGCTGGCCAAACAGCCCGCGCGGGACCTGCCCGTGCGGGAGCTGCCCGCGCGTGACCGGCCCGTTCGCGACCAGTCCGTTCGCGACCAAGCCGTTCGTGAGCGGCCTGCCAGGGAGCGGCCGGTTCGTGATCTGCCGGGCCGTGAACTTCCCCGGAACACGGTCTCGTTGAGACGCCCCGATGGCCGCTGAGGGGCGCGGCCCCCGTCTGCTGATCGTCCCCGCACCCGAACGCTGCCTGGGCTGGGCGCTGCGCGCCGCCAACGGGCGGCCGCTCGGCGTGGGCGTGCGCACCTACCGCAGCGAGGAGGAACTCGCCGAGGCGGTCCGGGTGTTGCTGATCGAGCGGGCGGCCCTTCGATGTTCGGTGGCCCAGTCCGAGGGTCGGCAGTGGGTGTGGTCCGCCTACCTGCCGGCGCGCAGCACCCGGCGGGCGGCGGTCGAGCCCGCGCCGGTGGCACGCAGCGCCCGCGGCTACCTGCGGCGCGACCAGTGCCAGGCCGGCGCCGAGGGCTTCCTGTCCGGACTCCAGTGGGTGGGGCAGGAGTTGCGGCGGGGCGGTCGGGACGGCCGCTGGCCGCTGTGAGGCGGCCGGGGCCCACGTGCAGTTCCGGTGAAGCGCAGGTTTCCGGCAACACCCCGAGTCGCCACCTGGAGAAGAACGTCACCGGCCTCCGACCACCCCCTTTCCCCTCCGCCGCGCCCGTGCTGACCAGTCGCTAAACCTCGTCGAACCGATGAGTCGACAATCCCGACCCGCCCTCGACCTCCCTTCCGGCGGAACCTCCGGGCCGGACAGGATCTGCACTGCCGGAGCGGCCGCAGCGGACGCGGCCACCGGCCCCGGGCTCCCAACCAGAGCACGGGTTCACGCGATGGACGTCTCTCCCACCGGAGGAAGAGAAACATGCGTAAGACCGCTGCCAAGCTGCTCACCGTTGCCGCCCTGGCGACCTCCCTCGCCACCGTCGCCTCGGGCTCGGCCATCGCCGACCCGGCCGCCGGTGTCACCCCGGCCGCCCAGGACATCGTGGGTGTCGGCTCGGACACCATCCAGGTCCTGCTGAACCAGTTCTCGGCCGACTACAACGCCTCCCTGGGCGCCGGTTCCACCGCGCCGCGCCTGTACAGCTGGGACGCGACCGGCACCTCGCCGATCACCACCAAGACCGGCGCCACCTCGATCGCCCGCCCGAACGGCTCCGGCGCCGGCATCAAGGCCCTGGTCGCCAACACCAGCGCGACCGTGGACTTCGCCCGCTCCTCGCGCGGCCCGGCGGCCACCGACGCCCACGGCCTGGACTTCGTCGCGCTCGCCAAGGACGCCGTCACCTGGTCCGCCCCGAGCAACGGCAACGCCCCGGCGCAGCTGACCTCCGCGCAGCTGACCGCGATCTACAACTGCACCACCACCAACTGGAACCAGATCAGCGCGAGCCTGCCGAACGCCACCATCAAGCCGTTCCTGCCGCAGGCCGACTCCGGCACGCGCTCCTTCTTCCTGGGTGCGATCGGCGTGACCACCCCCGGCGCCTGCGTCACCACCGGCCCGGAGGAGAACGAGGGCACCGACGCCAACCTGACCGACCCGAACGTCGTCTTCCCCTACTCCGTCGCCCACTACCTCGGCCAGACCGTCGGCGGCCACGGCACGGCGACCGACGCCCCCGGCAGCCTGACCCTGCGCAACATCGTGGTCAACGGCGCCACCCTGACCCCGGTCACCAACAACGTGATCAACACCAAGTTCGCCAACTCCTCCTTCGGCCGCGTGGTCTACAACGTGATCCGCGACACCGAGTGGACGGCGACCGACGCGCACGGCCAGGCGCTCCAGGCGATCTTCGGCTCCAACGGCTGGATCTGCAACGACCCGGTCGCCGCCGCCGACCTGGCGAGCTACGGCTTCCTGGCCACCCCGGCCTGCGGTGTCGCCACCCTCACCTGATCCACCCTCACCTGACTCACCCCGCACCTGATCCATCCCGCACCTGATCCACCCCGCACCATCCGGCGGCCACGGGCTTCGCGCCCGTGGTCGCCGGCCCACCGGCGGGACGTCTCGAAGGGAACGGGCCGGCTCCGGTCGGACCCGTCGGCCGGTCCTCGGACCGGTTCTCCACCCTCAGCGCGAAACCTTCCTCTCCCAAGGAGCCCAGCATGTCCCGTACCACCGGTCGGTTCCTCGCCGGCGGCGTCGCGGTCGTCCTCGCCGTCACCGCCTTCGGCGGCGTGGCCGCGGCCGACACCGCTCCCGTCCCCACCGGCAGCGCCGTGGTGACCGAGAACAACACCTTCCTCCAGGCCGCGGCGAGAAACGGTGTGTTCATCGTTCCGCTGCCGAACGCCAGCGTCTCCTACAACACCACCGCGGGCCTGGCGACGAGCCTCCCGGTGACCGGCGGCAGCGTGAACCTGCGCGGCTACTACGGCAACGCGACGCTCGGCGGCAGCCTGCTGTTCGTCGACGTCTTCACCGGCAAGAGCGTGCTCTTCAAGCAGCTCGCGTTCAGCGCCGACGACTGGCGCCTCACCGGTGTGCCGGACGGCGCCACCGACCCGGTCCTGCTGTTCAAGCCGGCCGGCCTCCAGCGGACCGAGCAGAGCGGTACCACGCAGTCGCTGACCGCCTCCGCCCTCACCGTGGACGCCGCGGGTGCGCAGTTCCTCGACAGCAAGCTGAACACCTCCTTCTTCACGAACGGTCAGGCGATCGGTTCCTTCGCGCTGACCTTCAACGGCTGAGCACCGCCCGCAGGTTGGTCCAGGCCCGTGCCGACAGGCGCGGGCCTGTTTTTCCGTGAAGGCGTCAACTCCGCTAGCGAGGTGCCGCGTTGTGGTCTCGTACACGCGGGCGACCGGATCCGGCCATCTGCGGCTGGCCGAATGGACGGGTACCGGAATCGTCGGCCGCTCGATGCCCGATCCCCTGCGCCGCGTCTCCCGGCGGCGCGCAATCGCACGGAGGTGCCCGCCATGAGAGTCCGACCGCCCGACCGGAGACCCTTGGGCCGTTGGCGCCGCCGACTGCCCGCTCTCGCGATGGTGTGGTCGTCGGTGGTCGCTGTCGGCGTGCTGCCGATCGGCCTGGGGGCGCTGCCGCAGGCCGTGGCGGAGGACTCCGCCGTCACGGTGCCGGGGCCCAAGGTGTGGCAGCCGAACGAGGGCGTGTACGGCCCCGAGGGCAGTGTGAGCGTCGTGCAGACCAAGAACCTGGTCAACCAGGTGGTCCACGTCGGCTGGAAGGGGTTCACCCCGACCTCGGACGCCAACGGCGATCCCTGGCTGAACGGGCCGGCACCGCGCAGCGAGCAGCCCTTCTACCAGGTGCGGGTGTACCAGTGCCGGGGCACCGACCCCAAGGTCACCGACTGCTACGACAGCACCCTGTACAACGCCGACGCGGCGGCGGGCTTCCAGCAGAAGACGCCCGCACCGGGGACGACCTTCCCCGACTACCCGTCGAACATGGTCGTCTCGGTCACGGGCCCGGACGGTTCGGGCTTCGCGGACATCGAGCTCTACACGGCCGACCAGAGCCCCACCCTGGGCTGTGACGACAAGCACCCGTGTTCGCTGGTCGTCGAGCCCAACTACGGTGGCGACTCGATCGCCTGGGCGGACAAGACCCGCAAGGGCGTCCTCGGCTGCGACAACCACAGCCTGGACCTGGACTTCGGCATGGCGTCCGACCTGAAGCTCAACGGCACCATCAACCGCTACACGAACATGAAGACGTCCGAGCAGTGCTCCTGGGAGCGCCGCACGGTGGTGCCGTTGGAGTTCGCCCCCACGGCGGCGGCCTGTCCGGACCAGCACGCGGCCTTCAGGGTGGCCGGACTCGAACCGGCCAAGCGGGCGATGGCGCAGTGGCAGGCCGGGCTGTGCCAGGGCACCGAGCCGATGTCGCTCACGTACGGCTTCGCGAACGGCGACGCCCAGGCCCGCACGGACTTCCTGTCGGGCGGCGGCGACATGGCGCTGGCGTCCCGGCCGGACACCCAGGCGCCGCCACCGCGCCCGTACGTGTACGCGCCGATCGCGACCTCGGGGATCTCCGTGGTGTTCGTCGTGGACGACCCGAACACCGGTCGGCAGATCAGGAGCATGAAGCTCAACGCGCGGTTGCTGGCCAAGCTGCTCACGCAGTCCTACGCCTCGCCCGGCGCCGCGATCCCGTCGGTGAAGGGCAACCCGATCTGCATCTTCGACGACCCGGAGTTCCAGAAGCTGAACCCGCTGCCCTCGGACGGCACGGTCTCCTGGCCCACGGGGTGCCTCTCGAACAACACCACCCCGACGGTGTTCGGCGGGACGGCGGACATGACGTACCAGCTGACGTCGTGGATCGCCTCCGACCCCGACGCGGTGCGCTTCCTGGACGGCGAGTCCGACCCGTGGGGCATGCACGTGGACAGCTTCTACCTGCGCCCGGCCTTCTCCGGCTACCCGACCGACTCCCTCGTCCGGCAGGACTCCTCGGGGATCCCGGACGCGAAGGAGGACGCCAAGCGCAACTGGAAGCAGTTCGAGTGGAACCCGATCTCGACCGGGCTGAACGACGTGGTGCGCAAGGTGCTGTGGAACCAGCCCAACTGCGTCAACGGGGACACGAAGTCGGACGGCTCGCACGACCTGTGCCCGCCGCTCAAGATCGGGAAGCGGACGCTGTTCGCGATCATGGACACCGGCGAGGCGAAGGCCTACTCGCTGCCCGAGGCCCAACTGCTCAACCCGGCCGGCGGTTTCGTCTCACCGGACGGCCCGGGCTTCCAGGCGGCCGTCGCCGACATGACCGTCGACCAGGCCACCGGCGTGCAGTCCCTGCCGTACGGCGCGTCCGACTCGGCCCTCGCGCGTGACCAGAAGGCCTACCCGCTGACCGCCGTGCAGTACGCGATGCTCCCGACCAAGGACGTCGCGGCCGGCAAGGTGGCCGCGATGACCAAGTTCATGCGCGCGGTGACCACCACCGGCCAGGTCTACGGGTACGAGCCCGGCCACCTCGCCCCCGGCTTCCTCGCCCTGACCGCCGCCCAGCGGACCCAGGCCGGGGACGCGATCGGCCACCTGGAGGCGCAGGACGCCAAGCTGCCCGGCAACCAGGCCGCCCCGCCGAACCCGCCCGCGACCGGCGGCGACGGTTCGACGCCGGCCTCCGGTACGGGGGGCGGGCAGGGCGTCGCCCCGGTCACCCAGGTCGGTGAGGGCGGAGCGTCCGGCGGGAGCGGGGCCGCGGCCTCCGGCGAGACCGGGGACCAGGCGTCCGGCGGGTCCGGCGGGTCCGCCACCGGTGGCCTGTCCGGCACCGGTGCGGGCTCCGCGTCCGGTGGAGCGGGAACGGCGGCCGGTGGAACTGCGGCGGGCGGAGCGGCGGCGGGTGCCGGTGCCGGTGCCAAGCCCGGCACGACGCCCAGCACGCCCGGCAAGCCGCTGTCCGCCGCGCCCGTCGCGGCCGGTACTCCGGCGCCCGACCGTTCCGGCGCCGCGCGGCTGCTGCTGCCCGTCGCGCTGATCGGCGGCCTGGTGCTGCTGGTCGGCGGTCCGGCGGTCCTCTTCCTGGGCGGGACGCCCGCCGGGGCGCGGGCGCTGGCGGAGGTGCGGAAGGGCTGGTCGCGGTTGCGCCGCCGCCCGTGACGGTCTGACGCGGGGACACAACAGAATCACCGAAGCACGACTCGGCGGGGCCGCCGTTTCGGCCCCGCCGAGTCGTTTTCGCATAGCTGAAGTCGCTTGGAGTCAACGCGCGTTGCGTCTGGGGTGGAATCGGCCAATGCTTCGGCCGCGCGTGATCGAAGGCAAATACCTTTCACATCAAAGGACTTGGGTGATAAGCCCCAGCACGGACATGTCATTCGCCGGTCCGGTCCGGCCATTCGGAGTTCCCAACTCCGCCACCGAGTTGCCGCGTTGGGCCCTCGTACACACGCACGACCCGATCCGGCCACCTGTGGCTGGCCGAATGGGTACGCACCGGATCCGTCCCCCGCACCCGAGCACGGAGAGCAGACCATGACATCCGCCGCCGAGCCCGCGGCACCGTACGCCGGGGTGCCAGGCCAACCCGGCCACGGGCCCGACCGGGACGTCCCGCGCACCATCACCGCCCCCGCGACCCCGGGCGACCGGGTGTTCCGCGGGGTGCTGCGGGTCGCCGGGCTCTCAGTCTTCGCGATCATGGGGATGATCGCGTTCTTCCTGATCCTGCGGGGCACGGACGCGCTGCGCGCGGTCGGCTGGTCCTTCCTGACCGAGCAGAAGTGGCAGACCGCCGCGCACAACTTCGGCATCGCGGCCGTCCTGCCGAACGGCCTGCTGATCGCCGTCATCGCCCTGGTGATCGCCGTCCCGGTCGCCCTCTTCACCGCGATCTTCATCTCCGAGTACGCGCCGGTCCGGTTGCGGGCGGCGCTGATCTCGCTGATCGACCTGATGGCGGCGATCCCCAGCATCATCTACGGCCTGTGGGGGCTGTTCTTCCTCCAGCCGCGCATCATCGGCTTCGTCCGCTGGCTGACCAACCACCTCGGCGACACGATCCCCTTCCTCAAGGTGCGCACCGGCGACATCGGCACCTCCTACACCTCCTCCACCTTCATCGCGGGCGTGGTCGTCGCGTTGATGATCATCCCGATCGTGACCTCGCTCAGCCGGGAGGTGTTCTCCCAGGCCCCGCAGGGCGAGCGGGAGGGCGCGTACGCGCTGGGCTCGACCCGTTGGGGGATGGTGCGCGCGGTGGTCCTGCCGTTCGGCAAGGGCGGGGTGATCGGCGCGATCATGCTGGGCTTCGGCCGGGCGATGGGGGAGACGATCGCGGTCGCGCTGATCGTCTCGCCGAGCTTCAAGACCATCACGCACATCCTGGAGAACGGCGCCAACTCGATCTCGGCGCTCATCGCGCTGCGCTTCGGCGAGTCGGACGCGCTCTCGCTCTCCGCGCTGATGGCAGCCGGCCTGGTGCTGTTCGCGCTGACCCTGCTGGTCAACGTGGCGGCCGGCTTCGTGATCAACCGGTCCCGCTCCGGGGCCTCCACCGCGGACTGAGGCGGCGTACCGACATGACCCACCGCGTCGAAGGGACGACCCGATGACCACGCTCGACCTGCCACCGGTCGCCGCGTCCGGGCCCGGAGGTCCGACGCCCTCCGGCTCCGCCGAGGCACCCGCCGAGGCCGCGCCACCGCGCTCCCAGACCAAGGTGCGGCTCGGCGGTGTGACCCGCGAGGACGTGTTCACCGTGGCCGGCTCACTGGTCGGCTCGCTGGCGCTGAACTGGGCGCTGTACGAGCGGGTGCTGCCGTTCAGCGGCGCGTTCGGCTTCCTGGTCTGCTGGTACCTCCTGTTCCTGGCGGGCTACTTCGCGCTCGGCCGGCTCCAGTGGGGCAGGCTGATGGTGCGCGACCGGCTGGTGTCGGTGGCCTCCTGGAGCTCCGGGCTGCTGGTGGTCGCGCTGATCGTCGACCAGATCGGCTACGTGGCCAGCCGCGGCTTCGAGGCGGCCCAGCACCTCAACTTCTTCACCGAGTCGATGGAGCGGACCGCCGCGCTCTCCCCGATCACCTCCGGCGGCGCGCTCAACGCGATCGTCGGCTCGCTCGAACAGCTGGGCCTGGCAACGCTGTTCGCGGTGCCACTGGGCATCGCGGCGGCGATCTTCATGTCCGAGGTCGGCGGCCGGCTGGCGCGCCCGGTGCGGACGCTGGTCGAGGCGATGACCGCGCTGCCCTCCATCGTGGCCGGCCTGTTCATCCTCGGCGTCTTCATCATCACCTTCGGCTTCGAGAAGAGCGGCTTCGCGGCCTCGCTGGCGCTGACCGTGATGATGATGCCGATCGTCACCCGGGCCGCCGAGGTGGTCATCCGGCTGGTGCCCGGCACCCTGCGGGAGGCCTCGTACGCGCTCGGCGGCAGCCAGTGGCGCACGGTGTGGAACGTGGTCCTTCCCACCGCCCGGCCCGGTCTGGTGACGGCGGTGGTGCTCGGCATGGCGCGCGGCGTCGGCGAGACCTCGCCGGTCCTGCTGACCTCGGGCTTCACCTCGCAGTTCAACGCCGACCCGCTCCACGAGCACCAGGTGTCGCTGCCGCTGTACATCTGGAACTACGTCAAACAGCCCTACCCCGAGATGGTCGCCCGTGCCTTCGCGGCCGGACTGACCCTGATGGTCCTGGTGCTGATCCTCTTCGTCACCGCGCGCGTGCTCGGCGGCCGCAAGCCGGGCGAGCTGACCAGGCGGCAGAAGCGCCGGATCGACCTGGAGGCGCGGCGCGCCGAGGCCGCCGCACGAGCCGCCCGGCCGTCCGACACCGTCCGTCCGGCGCTGGCGCGGACCGCGTCCGCCCATGCGCCGGCCACCGCCGTCCCACTCCCCGGGAACAGCTGATGACCCACCCAACCACCCTCCGTCCCAGAGGAGTCCCCATGTCGTGGGAGGCTGCCGGCCGCCCCGTGGCCCGCGCGCTCGCCCTGCTGATGTCCCTGTTGCTGCTCGCGGCCGCGCCGATGCTGGGGCCGGGCTCCCGGGCCTTCGCGGCGAGCGTCGCGCTGAGCGCGGACGGGTCCAGCTGGGCCGGTCCGGCCATCGACCAGTGGCGCCAGGACGTCGGGTCGCAGGGCATCCAGATCAGCTTCAACCCGGTCGGCTCGGCGGCCGGCCGCAACTCCTGGACCCTCGGGCAGAACGACTTCACCGCCTCCGACGTGCCGTTCCGCACCACGCCCGACGCCGGCGTGAACGACGCGGGCCGCCGCAACGGCCAGGGCAGTGCGGAGCAGCCGACCTACGGCTTCTCGTACGTGCCGATCACCGCCGGCGGCACCACCTTCATGTACAACCTGGTGGTCGGCGGCAAGCAGGTCCGCGACCTGCGGCTCTCGCCGCAGACCGTCGTCGACATCTTCACCAACAAGATCACCAACTGGAACGACCCGAAGATCACCGCCGACTACGGCAAGACGCTGCCCAACCTGCCGATCACCCCGGTGGTCCGCTCGGACGGCTCCGGCGCCACCGCGCAGTTCACCCGCTGGATGGAGCACACCCACAAGGACCAGTGGGACGCGTACTGCTCCTCCGTCAACGGCGTCTCCTGCGGCGACTACACCGAGTTCTTCCCGCCGTCCGGTCGGATGGTCGCCCAGAACGGCTCGGACGTCGTCGCCGGCTACATCAAGGCCTCCTCCGGCCTCGGCACCATCGGCTACGACGAGTACGCCTTCGCCAAGCGCAGCAACTGGCCGGTCGTGAAGGTGCTCAACCAGGCCGGCTACTACTCGCTGCCGACCGCCTCCAACGTCGCCGTGGCGCTCACCGCGGCGAAGATCCGCGGCGTCGACGACAACACCCCGGTGTCCGACCCGAACTACCTGCAGCAGAACCTCGACGGCGTCTACACCATGGACGACCCGCGCTCCTACCCGATCTCCAGCTACAGCTACGTGATCGTGCCGCGCTCCGGGGCCGCGCTGCCCCCGCCGCCCCGCTTCAACAACGACAAGGGCAGTGCCCTCAGCCGCTTCCTCGCCTACGTGCTGTGCGAGGGCCAGGGCGAGGCGGACGGCCTCGGCTACTCGCCGATCCCGCGCGGCCTGGTCAAGGGCGGCCTGCTGCAGACCAGGAGCATCCCCGGCAACGCCAGCCCGGTCGACCCGGACACCCTGTCCAACTGCGCCAACCCGACCTTCAACTCCACCGGTGAGCTGACCGTCCTCAAGAACGCGCCGCAGCCCAGCCCCTGCGACAAGCAGGGCGCTCCGCTGGACTGCACCGTGCAGGGCGGCCAGGCGGTCAAGACCGGTTCGGGCGCCGGCGGTTCCAGCAGCGGCGGCAGTGCCGGCGGCGCGGCCGGCGGTACCGGTGGCGGCGGCGGTACGGGTGGCACGGGCGGCGGCAGCGGCGGCGGTACGGGCCGGACCGGGAGCGGAACGAGCGGTGGTGCGGCCGGCGGCGCCGGCGGCACGGGCGGTGGCGCCGCGGGCACCGGCGGCACCGGGGACGGCGCCGCGGCGGCCGACGGCGCGGCCGGCACGGACCCGAACGCGGCCGGCGCCGCACCGGGCGACCCGGGCACCGAGGACGTGGTCGACCCGCAGACCGGCCAGGTGGTCGCCCGCGGCCGCGGCGGCAGCACCGAGGTCGCGGCGAACGTGGTCGAGGTGGCCGGCAAGCCCGAGGACTGGACGCTGAGCACGCTCACCGCCCTCGAACTGCTCGCCGTGGTGCTCGTCCCGCCGCTGCTCGGCCGACGGCTGCTGCGCCGGCGCAAGTCCTCGGACGGCGCCTCGTGACCGCCCCGGTGCTGGAGAAGCCGGCCGCCCCCGCGCGGCCGGCCACGCCCGCGGTCCCGCCCGCCGCGACCCCCGCGGCCGGGCCCGGCGCCGCCCCCGCGCGGCGCCGCCTCCTCCAGGGCGCCCGGGTGGCCAGCCTGCTGGCCGCGCTGGTGCTGGGCTTCGTCGGCTACCTGTTCACGCTCTCGCACGTCCAGGAACGGCACTTCCAGTCCACCGCGTACAAGACCTTCCGGGACCAGCTCGCCCGGGCCGTCGCCCCCACCGGGGCCGCCGCCGACGGCGCCCCGGTGGCCCTGCTGGACATCCCGGCGATCGGCCTGCACCAGGCCGTCGTGGTCGAGGGCACCACCGGCCGGGACCTCATGCGCGGGCCCGGCCACCGCCGGGACACCGCCCTGCCCGGCCAGGGCGGCGTCGCGGTGCTGTTCGGCCGCGGCGCCACCTTCGGCGCGCCCTTCGCCGAACTGTCCGGGCTCCGGGTCGGCGACAAGATCGAGGCCACCACCGGGCAGGGCAAGTTCACCTACACCGTCAACGTGTACGGCGACGGCGACCACCCGATCACCGACCCGGCCCGCAACCGGCTCGTCCTGGTCACCGGGGACTCGGACTGGATCCCCGGCTCGACCGTGATGGTCGGCGCCCGGCTGGACGGCGACCCCGAGCAGAACCCCGGCGGCCGGCCCAGGACCGTCCCGTACGACAAGGCGCTGGCCGCCGACAAGGGCGCGCTGGCCACGCTGCAGCTGTGGTCGCTCGGGCTGCTGGGCGCGGTGCTCGGCGCGCTCGTGCTGGCCCGGTACTGGCGGGCCTCGGCGGCCTACCTGAGCCTCGCGCCGGTGCTCGGCGCGCTGCTCTGGGCGGTCTACGAGAACGCCGCGGCCCTGCTGCCCAACCTCTACTGAAGCGCGCCCGGAAGGCCGTACCGATGACGGATGCACCGATGACCGACACCCCGACCACCGGCCTGGGCACGGCGGACGCCCCGGCGACCGACCCGGCCGCCGACACCCTCACCCTCCCGCCGCTGCCGCCGGCCCCGCACCCCGGCGGCGAGCCGCTGGCCGGGCTGGAGACCAGGGAGGTCTCCGCGTGGTTCGGCGCCCGCAAGGTGCTGGAGCGGGTCTCGCTGGCGATGCCGGCCGGCGAGGTCACCGCGCTGATCGGCCCGTCCGGCTGCGGCAAGTCCACCTACCTGCGGATCCTCAACCGGATGCACGAGATGGTGCGCGGCGCCGCGCTCGCCGGCGAGGTGCTGCTGGAGGGCGACGACGTCTACCGTCCCGGCCGGCGCCCCGCCGAGGTGCGGCGCCGGATCGGCATGGTGTTCCAGCGGCCCAACCCGTTCCCGGCGATGTCCATCCAGGACAACGTCGCCAGCGGCCTGAAGCTGGCCGGGATCAAGGTCTCCAAGGAGGAGCGCCGGGACCTGGTGGAGACCAGCCTGCGCCGCGCCGGGCTCTGGGACGAGGTCTCCACCCGGCTGCACACCCCGGGCGGCGCGCTCTCCGGCGGGCAGCAGCAACGCCTGTGCATCGCACGGTCGTTGGCGGTCTCGCCGGACATCCTGCTGATGGACGAGCCGTGCTCCGCGCTCGACCCGACCTCCACCCGGAGGGTCGAGGAGACCATCGCCGAACTGCGCGGGCGGCTCACCATCGTGATCGTCACCCACAACATGCAGCAGGCCCAGCGCGTCTCGCAGACCTGCGCCTTCTTCCTGGCCACCCACGACACCCCGGGCCGGATCGTGGAGGCCGGGCCGACCGCTCAGGTCTTCGGCAACCCGCGCGACCAGCGGACCTCCGACTACGTGAACGGCCGCTTCGGCTAGGCCCTGTCCAGGGCCCGGGCGGCACGCCTTCAGGGGAGCCGCAGCAGCTCCTCCAGTACCGCCGCGACGCCGTCCTGCTCGTTGCTCACGGTGTGCAGCGGCACCGCCGCCAGCACCTGCGGGTGCGCGTTGGCGACGGCGTACGCGGTGCCGGCCCAGTCCAGCATCTCCAGGTCGTTCGGCATGTCGCCGAAGGCCACCACCTCGCTCCGGTCGATCCCGTGCCCGGCGCACCAACGGGCCAGCGTGCTGGCCTTGGTGACGCCGGGCGCGCTGATCTCCAGCAGCGGGATCGGCGCCGAGCGGGTGATCTCGGCCAGGTGCCCGGCCGCCTCCCGGGCCTGGGTGAGGAACGCGTCCGGGGCGAGGTCGGGGTGCTTGGCCAGCAGCTTGAACAGGCCCCGGACCGGCCCGCCGGCGCCCAGCAGCTTCTCCGCCGGGCCGACCGCGTGCTCCAGGTCGTCGCCCCACATCGGCACCGCGTACTCGGGCTCGCGGGCCCACCCGTCCGGGTACTCGAAGGCGAACGCGGTCCCGGGCAGCTTGGCGCGCAGCACCTCGACCACCGCCAGGGTGGTCTCCACCGGCAGCGGGAACGACTCCAGCAGCTCGCCGCGCCGCACGTCCACCACCGCGCCGCCGTTCGAGCAGATCGCCACCCCGTGGCCGCCGATGTGCGCGCTCACCTGCTGCATCCAGCGCGGCGGACGCCCGGTGACGAACACCACCTGCACCCCGGCCGCCTCCGCGGCCGCCAGGGCCGCGGCGGTGCGTTCGCTGACGGTGCCGCCGGCGCACAGCAGGGTGCCGTCCAGGTCGGTGGCGATGAGGCGGGGGGCGGTACGGGCTTCGGTCACCGGTCCATCTTCGCCCATCGGTGCCGTACCGGTCACCGGCGAGGACGGACCTCGTCGCGGACCCGCAGGACGGCGCCGCCGACCCGCCGGACCTGTGGCTTTCGGCCCCCTTTTCGGCCCCCTTTCGGCCCCCGGGGCTCCGTTTCCGGCCTATTCGCCCGCCGGCCGGGGTGTCCCCGGGGCGCGACGGGCAGGAGTGTGCACGGCCACCCCGTCGGCAGGAAGAGCCATGCCCACTCGCCAGCTCCGAGACGAGCCTCCCCCGACCATCCCGCCCGCCGCCTCCCCGGACGCCTCCCGGGACGTCTCCCCGGACGTCTCCTCGGGCGCTTCTCCGGACGCCTCCCGCGAGCCGGTCCTGCTCGGCGACGTCCTCTTCCACACCCTCGCCGAGATCGCCCGCCGCGCCCCCGAGCCCCGCCTCCCGGCCCAGCGCACCCGCCCGCACCCGTAGCTGCGGCACCGCCCTTTCGGGGCAAGGAATTTGATGCCGCCTCACCCCTGGTCGAGGCTTGTTCGATTCCCTAAACTGCACTCCCCACCCGCCGGCACCGGAGCACGTCATCGGGGCGTGCTCGGCCGCGCCGGCCAGCCCCACCAGGAGGTCTTGACATGGTCAAGCACTACTTCAAGTACGCCCTGAGCACCCTCACCGCCGCCATGTTCGCCCACATGGCCTGACCGAGTCGTCCCGGCCTGGGCCGGGGTGAGCATCCCCGGCCCAGGTTCCAGGAGGTCTCGTGTTCGGCACTGCGGTGAGTCAACTCCGGTACGGCGCATCGATCCTGCTCAACCGCAGGATCCGGCCCCAGGACCTCGGGCGGATCGCCGACGACATGGTCCGCACGCTCGCCGAGTTCGGCGAACCGGGCGCGGACTCGGCGCTGCTGCCGGGGCAGGCCGGTCAGGTCGACCCGGAGGTGCGGCGCACGGTCACCCGGCGGAGCCTGCGGGCCACCGCGCGCGCCGCCGTCCGCCACACGGCCTACTACCGGCGGACCTTCGACGACCTCGGGATCGACCCCGAGACGCTCGACACGGAGACCTGGTCGCGGGTGCCCGTCACCCCGAAGGCGGCCCTGCGCGGCCTGCCCGCCGCGTTCGTCTCCGCCGCCGCCACGCCCGCCCTGATGGCGCTGACCACCGGCACCAGCGGCACCCCGACCGCGGTCTGGTACTCCCGGGCCGAGTTGGAGACCACGATCGCCCTCAGCACCATCTCGGCGGCCCTGACCCTCGGGCTGCGCCCCCGGCACACCGTGGCCTACGCGGGCTGCTCCAGGGCCACCCTGCCACTGGTCGTCGCCGAGGAGTCCACCACCCGGGTCGGCGCCTCGTTCGTCCAGTTCGGGACGATCGACCCCGCGCTCGCCCTGGAACGCCTCGCCGCACCGCTCGGCCTGCCCGGCAAGGCCCCGCAGATCACCCACCTCACCGCCTCCGCGTCGTACCTCTCCGCGCTCGTGCAGGAGGCCGAACAGGCCGGGTGGCGGTCCGCGGACTTCGGGCTGGAGAGCATCGGGGTGGGCGGCGAGGTGCTGTCGGCCCCCCTGCGGGAACGGGCCGAAGCGGCGTTCGGGGCACCGTTGTCCACGTCCTACCTGATGACGGAGACGCTCCCCTCGGGCGGCACGCCGTGCTCTCAGGGGCATCTGCACCACACCACCGAGTTCGGGCACCTGGAGGTGCTCGACCCGCAGACCTGGGAGCCGACCGCGCCGGGGGAGGTCGGGATGCTGGTGCACACCCCCTTCGTGCCCTACCGGGAGTGCACCCTGCTGCTGCGGTACGCCACCGGCGACCTGGTCCGGCTGCCCGTCGGCGGGACGGGGTGCGAGTGGGCGCACCTGCCGGCCACGTCCGCCGTCCTGGGCCGCTGGTCGGGGCCGCTCAGCGCCTCCGTGCCGACCAGGGACGTCCTCGACCTGGTCGAGGGGGAGCCGGACGTGCCGCTGCCGGCCAGGTACACGCTGACCGAGGAGCCGGACGGCGGTGCGCTGCTGCACCTCCTGGTCCGGGCGCTGCCCGCGGCGACACTGCACCGCAGGCTGGAAGAGCGGGCGTCGGCGGCGGGGCTGCCGCTGGCCGGCATCGTGCTCCACGACGACCGGTCGAAACTGCCGCCGTCCAGTCCGGTCCGCGCGGACCTGCGGGAACACACCTTCGAGTCGGCCCGTCCGGTCGGCGTCCGGGCCGGGAGCGGCGCATGAACGCGATCCCCCTCATCGCCCTGAGCTGCTGCGTGGCCCTGCTGATGGCCGCGGCCGGGGGGTACCTGGTCCGCGTGCGGATGCCCAGGCCTCCGGTGGGCGTCTACACCTCCGGCGACATCGCCGTCCTGTGCGTCGGCGTCGTGCTGGCCCCGCTGCTCTACCTCGAGCTGCCGGGCGTGGTCGTCTCGGCGCTGTTCGGCCTGGTGCTCTGCCTGGCGGTGCAGTTCACCCTGGCGCCGGTCTGCTCCGGCCGCTGGGCCTGGGGCCTCGCGCTCGTGGCCGCCGGAGCCACGGCGGCGTGCAGCGGCCACCCCGTCGCGGTGCGCGCCTGCACCGACGTGATGCTCGCCGTCGCGGTGGTGGGCGTGGCCAACCTGTGGACGCAGAGCGGAATGCGATCGGCGCACGCGGCCGGCCTGGCCGCCGTCCTGTCCTGCTACGACCTGGTCGCGACCACCCTGACGCAGGTCACCGCGAACTTCGTCACCCAGGTCCAGGGAAGGCCGTTCGCCCCGATGCTCGTCCTGACGGGCGGCAGCCCGCCGGTCGCCGTGGGCCTCGGGGACCTGCTGCTCCTCGTGCTGTTCCCGCTGGTCGCCGCCAAGGCGTTCGGGCGGACGGCCGCGTTGCTGGCGGCGGTCGTCGGAGTGGTCGTGACCAGCGCGGTCAGCGCGCTGTTCGCCCTGGGCGCGCTGACGGCGGGCTTCCCCCTGCTGACCGTGCTCGGCCCCCTGATCGTGGTGCAGCACGTGGTGTGGTCGCGCCGGCTGGGCGGCGAGCGGACGACGGCCCGCTGGCGCGCCGGCACCGCGTCGCCGGCCCCACGCCCCGACCGCCTTCAGCCGGACCACGCCGTGACGTCGGCGCTGTCCCTCACCCCGCCCACCGGGCTGGCACCGGGCACCTGGATCGCGATCGCCGACGGCCGGATCCTCGGCACCGGCAACTCCCCCGGCCTCGCCCGCCGCGACGCCCGCGAGCGCGGCACGGCCACCCTCCCCGTCGTGCGCCAGCTCTGACCGGGCGGCGGCTTTCTGACGGTGGCGGCCACGGCGGCCACGGCGTTCTCGGCGTTCTCGGCTACGGGCGATGGGGTTGGCCCGGCACGCGCCGTGCGCTGGTGAACCGCTGCCGCCGCCCGCCGGCCGCCAGTTCGCCGAGGCGCTCGCCGACGACGGAGACGCCGGGCCGGGGCTCCTGCGCGTAGTACCAGGGCTTGCGTCGGCGCAACAGCTCCTCGCCGTGCTCGCTCCAGGCGAACCCGGGTTTCCGCAGCAGCTTCCGGAACACCGAGTCGGCGGTCTCCGGGTGGGCGGCGGCCAGTCGCCGGATCGGCAGTGGCGTGATCGACCGCTCGCGCAGGTACGTGCGCAGCAGGTCCTGGTGCGGTTTGCGACCCGTGAGGGAGGGGTCGGCGAAGAGGTCCCGCAACAGCCCGTAGTCCGCGTAGAAGTTGAGCCCGTCGACCTCGTCGTAGATGACTCCGATGGTGTCCGCGTCCGCGAGGTCCGGCGGCAGCTCGAAAGCCGGAAAGTCGAGGCCCGGGAGCCGCCTGCCCCGGGCGCGGTCGGGACGCCCGGCGGCGGTGTCCTCCTGCCGGTGCCGGTAGTAGGCGTTGAGCCGTTCCTCGGTTTCGGCGGGCGGAAGGACCAGTTCGTCGCCGCCGAAGAACTCGACGAACGCGTCCCGGTCCGCCCGCATCGACTCCCATCCCTGCTCGATCTTCTCGGGGTTGCGGAAGACCAGTTCGGGGTGGCTGGTGGCCAGTTGGAGTGCGGCCCGGGCGATCTCGGTGGCGCTGGACCTGGGGTAGAACGACATCGCCCCGGAGACCAGCCACGTCCCGTCGGCCGAGAAGACCGGCACCAGGCAGGTGTGGAGGAACCCTCCCTTCGTCACTCCCCGGAAAGCGGCCCGTCCGGCGTTCGAGTACGTGCGGTACTCCAGGTCGTCGATCAGGTTCAGCAGGACGAGGGCATCCCCGTCCTTGCGGCGGATCTCGAAGATCCCCTCGACCGGGTCCCGCCAGCCGAGCAGCATCTCCCGGTCGATCCCGTCCAGGTCCCGCCGCCCACCGACGAACCGGTCCACCACCGTCGAACCGTCCGGCAGGCGGAAGCGCAGGATGAAGTGGTCGGTGATCCGGACCGCCTCACCCTCGTCCAGCAGCCGTTCGGGCCCGGCCGCCTCCAGCAGGAGGGGAGTCAACCACCGGTCGAAGCGCGCACTCTGCGCGAAGGCGACCAGCTCCCCCTTCAACTCGGCACAGCGCTCGATCAGGTCGGTGAGCGAGCGCTCGCCGTGATCCGCGCCTCGAACGGCGATCGCCATGTCCTGCTCTCCCCACAAGCCGGTTCCGAAGTAGTGATGTGCGAGTTGCTCGGCTCCCGCCGTGGGCATCGACGGTGGCCCTCATCCAGCACGGCCAAAAGCTCGGCCCGCCCTGCCCGCTGCACCCATGGCGCCACGGTAGCGGTCGTGAGGGCGCCGTCGCCGAGGGTCCCTCGAAACCTCACCTGCCGGAGTGAACACGCAGGGTCGACGGCACGCGTCTGGGTGCCGCGATCCCGGCAACAAGAAGGACGACCGAGTGGGCCGAGCCGGGCGTCGGCGCGACGCCCGACGGAACGGAGTTCGTGGTCACCCAGGGCCGAGACGGCTGAGTGCCGCCGCTAGTCCGCCAACGGCCCGTCGGCCGCCGGCGGACTGGTTGCTTCGCGTGGGTCGGCGGCGCGAACCACGGGGAGCGAACCCTTGATCAGGCCAGCTGGGCGAGGCCCTCGGTGGCGATCCTCTCGAAGACGGCGAGGTCGTTCTCGAAGATCGAGTCCGGGACGGGCCAGTGGATCACCAACTCGGTGATGCCCAGGTCGCGGTAGGTGCCGGCCCAGTCCACGAAGGCGTCCAGCGACTGCAGAGGCTTCTCGGCGGTCGAGCCCTGGAGCAGCACCTTCTCCAGCTCGCCGGCGTCCCGGCCCTGTGCCTCGCAGGCGGCCGTCAGCTTCGCGATCTGCGCGGCGATCACGCCGGGCGCCTGCTCGACCGGCACGTCCGCGGGGCCCTTCGGGTCGCCGTACGTCACCCAGCCCTGCCCGTACTCGGCCGCCAGCCGCAGCCCGCGCGGGCCGGCGGCAGCCACGTAGAACGGCACCCGCGGGGTCTGCACGCAGCCGGGGATGTTCCGGGCCTCGACCGCCGAGTAGTAGGTGCCCTCGCGGGTGGTGGCGTCCTCGCGCAGCAGCTCGTCCAGCAGCGGCAGGAACTCGCCGAACCGGTCCGCCCGCTCCTTCGGCGACCACGCCTCCTGCCCCATCGCCGTCGCGTCGAAGCCCGTCCCGCCGGCCCCGATCCCCAGTGTCAGCCGCCCGCCGGACACGTCGTCCAGCGTGATCAGCTCCTTCGCCAGTGTCACGGGGTGGCGGAAGTTCGGCGAGGTCACGAGCGTCCCGAGCCGCAGGCGCTCGGTCGCGGTGGCCGCCGCGGTCAGTGTCGGGATCGATCCGAACCACGGCTCGTCGCGGAACGAGCGCCACGACAGGTGGTCATAGGTGTACGCGGCATGGAACCCGAGCTCCTCGGCCCGCCGCCAGATCTTCTGCCCCTCGCTCCACCGGTGGATGGGGAGGATCACGGTACTCAAGCGCATGCCCTCGACCCTACGCGTGTGCTCCGGCAGGTGAGGTTGCGAGCAACCCGCAGTGACGACACATGCGTAGCCGCTAGCGTAGTGCCATGGGTGCATTGGGCAGGACCGAGCTTGAGGCCATGATCGATGAGGCCACCGTCGACGCCTACGGCGAGGACGAGCAGCTGACCGGTCTGTTCACCATGCTGGCTTAGAACCTCGCGGTGCCGTTCGGCACGACGGTTCTCGGAGTGGAGGTGACTGTGCGCGGCGTCGACCTCACTCAGGATGGCCGGATCGTCGCACTGTGCTTTCGCGGCCGTGTTCGACAGGAGATCGGGATCCTGGAGCTGCCGATGCCGACACCTGCCCCGGACGGCGCCGAGTGGATCGAGGCTTACCGCCACTGGACCGGCTGACGCCAAGCAGCTCACACATCACTTCGGAACTCACCTGCAGAGAAAGCAGGACATGGCGATCGCCGTTCGGGATACGGATCACGGCGAGTGCTCGCTCACCGATCTCATCGAGCGCAGTGCCGAGTTGAAGGGGGAGTTGGTCGCCTTCGCGCAGAGCGCGCGCTTCGATCGGTGGTTGACTCCCGCCCTTCTGGAGGCGGCGGGCCCTGAGCGGCGGCTGGACGAGGGCGCGGCGCGTCTCGGCGGCCTCATCCGGGTGAAATGCTGGCGAGCCTGATGCCCGTACGGGACGATGAAGTAGCGTCGGATTGTCGTCTGGAGCCAAGGAGGTGCCGCATGTCGTACGAGCCCAAACTGGCTGCCGCGTTGTCCGGTGCGACTCTGCGGCAGCTGTCGCACTGGCGGCGGGCCACCGGCGAGCGCGGCGCTGTCCTGGTGCCGGAGATCTCGACGTCTCGTCCGATCCTCTACTCCTTTCGCGACGTGGTCGCTCTCCGAGTCTGTGTCCGTCTTCGCGAGGAGGCATCCCTCCAGAAGATCAGGCGGGCGCTGAGCACGTTGCGCGAGGGCCTCGACGAAGGGGAACACCTCTCGGCCTACCGGCTGGTCGCGGGCGGTGACACGATCTACCTGGCAGACCCGGACCACGCAGTGGACCTTGTGCGGAGCAAGGGCAATGTCGTCATTCACGACATGGTGGACGTGCTTGCGCCTTTCTACCGTGGTGGCCGGCGAATCCCGGACCTCCTTGAACCCCGGCCGCACGTGTCTATTGACCCTGCTGTGCGAGGCGGCGAGCCGGTCGTCGAGGGGACACGTATCCCAGCGACAGAGGTTGCTGCTCTCCTACGGGACGGCGTGCCACCTGAGCAGATCGGCGACTACTACCCGGGCGTCACAGCAGAGGCAGCGCGTGACGCAGCGGACTTCGCCGACTATGTCGACAGTTACGAGGATGCGGAAATCCGGCAGGCAGCGTCTTGAAGCTGCTGCTCGACGAGAACGTGCCGCTTCCCATGGCACGGATCGTGCGGCTGCTCCTGAAGCACCACGTTGTCGAGCACGTGGCCGAACTCAGCGGGTGGGCGGGAACCAGGGACGTCGACCTCTATGCGCGTGCGGCAGCGGACGGCTTTCAGATCGTTGTCACGAATGACACGAAGCAACTGAGCCGTCCACTCGAGGTAGTCGCCATCGCCGAGTCGGGCCTGCATCGCATCGAGTACCGCCAGAATCACAAGCACGGCGGGTTGGTGGGTCTCGGTGCAGCTATCGCCACCGTGTGCGCCGGCCTGCCCCATGCCTTGGCTGAACTCGACCAGGCAGACAGTCAGCGCCTGATCTCGCTGAATGCGGTCGACCCGTCCCAGCAGAGCCGCTTGCGGATCGTGGATCCTGCCAGCGCCCCGCCCAAGTTCTGGCCCGCCGACTCACAGGGATAGTGGCATCAGGGGCTGAACCAGCGGAACATCGCAGGTTAGCGTGTGATGCATGAAGAAGGATTGACTGATGTCACGAGCGTCCCGAGCCGCAGGCGCTCGGTCGCGGTGGCCGCCGCGGTCAGTGTCGGGATCGATCCGAACCACGGCTCGTCGCGGAACGAGCGCCACGACAGGTGGTCATACGTGTACGCGGCATGGAACCCGAGCTCCTCGGCCCGCCGCCAGATCTTCTGCCCCTCGCTCCACCGGTGGATGGGGAGGATCACGGTACTCAAGCGCATGCCCTCGACCCGGAGAGCATCGGAAGCGGCCGGTACCGCGGGCACGGCGACTCCGGTGGCGTTTCCGAGGCGGACCTCGCGCCGGATACCGCGTGGGCGGCCTCGCACGGGCGACGAGGACGTCCTGACCCTGAGGGGGAGGTGCTCCGCCCCTTAGGGGAGATCCTCCGCGGCGTCATACCGCAGCAGCAGACGGGCTCGTCATTCCAGCTCATAGCCCTTGGCGCGTAGGCCCGTTACGTTGAGCAGGTGTCCACTGCTGTCATCAAGACGGACGGCCTCACCAAGAGGTTCCCCCGGGTCACCGCCCTCGACCAGCTCACCGTCGAGGTGCGGCCCGGGGTGGTCGGGCTGGTCGGGGCCAACGGGGCGGGCAAGTCCACCCTCATCAAGATCCTGCTCGGCCTCGCCCCGGCGACGTCCGGCCGCGGCGAGGTCCTCGGCCTGGACGTCGCCACCCGGGGCCCGGAGATCCGCGAACGGGTCGGCTACATGCCCGAACACGACTGCCTGCCACCCGACGTGTCGGCGACCGAGTTCGTGGTGCACATGGCGCGGATGGCGGGGCTGCCGGCCACCGCCGCCCGTGAGCGCACCGCGGACACCCTGCGGCACGTCGGCCTGTACGAGGAGCGGTACCGGCCGATGGGCGGGTACTCGACCGGCATGAAGCAGCGGGTCAAACTCGCCCAGGCGCTGGTGCACGACCCGAAGCTGGTGCTGCTGGACGAGCCGACCAACGGCCTCGACCCGGCCGGCCGGGACGAGATGCTGGGCCTGATCCGCCGGGTGCACACCGACTTCGGGATCTCGGTGCTGGTCACCACCCACCTGCTCGGCGAGCTGGAGCGCACCTGCGACCACCTGGTCGTGATCGACGGCGGCAAGCTGCTGCGCTCCTCCTCCACCGCCTCCTTCACCGAGGCGACGGCCGTCCTGGCGGTCGAGGTGACGGACCACCCGCAGGACGCCGTCCCGGAGCCTGGCGACGCCGTCCGCGAACGGCTGGCCGCCGCCGGGCTGTCCGTCCAGCCGGAGGGCTCGCACCTGCTGCTGGTCCGGCTGGCCGGCGACGACACCTACGACACCATCCGCGACACCGTCGCCGGCCTGGGTCTCGGCCTGGTCCGGCTGGAGCAGCGCCGCCACCGGGTCGCCGAACTCTTCACCGACGAGAACAGGGGAGGGACGGACGATGTCGCTGCCTCCTGACACCAGGTCCGCCGACACCGGCGTCATCCACGACATCGGCTACCGCGGCTACACCGGGCCCCGGCTCGGCCGGGCCTACGCCACCCGCTCGCTGTTCACCCAGAGCCTGCGCGCCGCGTACGGGCTCGGGCGCTCCGGCAAGTCCAAGGTGCTGCCGATGCTGGTGCTCGGCGTGGTCACGATGCCGGCCGTGGTCATGGTGGCGATCGCGCTCGCCACCAGCGCGAAGGAGCTGCCGCTGGACTACCCGCGGTACCTGTCCTCGTTCGTGCTGGTCGTGTCGATCTTCCTGGCCTCGCAGGCGCCGGTGCTGTTCTCCCGGGATCTCCGGCACCACACCGTCCCGCTGTACTTCTCCCGCCCGATCACCCGCGCCGACTACGTCCGGGCCAAGTTCGCCGCCATGGTCAGCGCCCAGTTCCTGCTGATGGCGGCGCCGTTGCTGGTCCTCTACATCGGGGCGCTGCTCGGCGGGCTGGACTTCGGGCACAACACCGGGCACTTCCTGTCCGGCCTGGTCGCCGCCCTGCTGTACTCCCTGGTGCCGACCTCGGTGGCGCTGGTGGTCGCCGCCGCGACCCCGCGCCGCGGCTTCGGGGTGGCCGGGATCATGGGCTACCTGGCGATCAGCACGGCCGTGGTGGCGATCCTGACCCGGATCGGCACCGCCACCGAGCTCACCGTCCCGGACTCCGCCCAGTGGATCGCGCTGCTGTCGCCGAACGACCTGGTGGAGAGCCTGACCAACCAGCTCTTCGACGTCGGCGGGATGGACGGCCGGATGCACGCGCCCGGCGGGCTCGGCGTGGTCGTCTTCACCGCCGCCGTCCTCGCGATGGTGTCCGGCTCGTACGGGCTGCTGCTGCGCCGCTATCGCAGCGTCTGATGAACCGAGGAGTTTGAGAGGGCGTCATGGCCACCATCACCATCGACAAGGTCTCCCGCTGGTTCGGGAACGTGGTCGCCGTCAACGACATCAGTATGACGATCGGCCCAGGCATCACCGGCCTGCTCGGTCCGAACGGCGCGGGCAAGTCGACCCTCATCCACATGATGAGCGGCTTCCTCTCGCCCTCCAGCGGGGCGGTCACCCTGGACGGCGCGCCGATCTGGCGCAACCAGCAGGTGTACCGGCAGATCGGCCTGGTCCCGGAGCGGGAGTCGATGTACGACTACCTGACCGGCTGGGAGTTCGTGCTCGCCAACGCCGAACTGCACGGTCTCGCCGACCCGGGCGCCGCCGCCCGGCGCGCCCTGGACCTGGTGGAGATGGCCTACGCCAAGGACCGCCGCACCGGGACGTACTCCAAGGGCATGAAGCAGCGGGTCAAGATGGCCTCCGCGCTGGTCCACGACCCGGCCGTGCTGCTGCTCGACGAGCCGTTCAACGGCATGGACCCGCGCCAGCGGCTCCAGCTGATGGAGCTGCTGCGCCGGTTCGGCGCGGACGGCCGGACGGTGCTGTTCTCCTCCCACATCCTGGAGGAGGTCGAGCAACTGGCCCGGCACATCGAGGTCGTGGTGGCCGGCCGGCACGCCGCCTCGGGCGACTTCCGGAAGATCCGCCGACTGATGACCGACCGGCCGCACCGCTACCTGGTCCGCTCCAGCGACGACCGCCGGCTGGCCGCCGCGCTGATCGCCGACGGCTCCACGACCGGTGTCGAGGTGGACGCGCGGGAACGGGCGCTGCGGATCGAGGCGGTGAACTTCCAGGGCTTCACCACCCTGCTGCCCCGGGTCGCCCGGGAGGCGGACATCCGGCTGTACACCGTCTCGCCGGCGGACGAGTCGCTGGAGAGCGTCTTCTCCTACCTGGTGTCCGCGTGAGGCCGGGCATCCGCGTGAGGCCGGGCATCCGCGTGAGGCCGGGCAACCGCGTGAGGCCCGGCGTCCGCGTGAGGCCGGGCAACCGCGTGAGGCCCGGCGTCCGAGCCACCGAACTCCCGTACCGGACCCAGGAAAGGGCCGACCGACCATGAACCCGACCGTCGCCAGGCTGACCCTGCGCGGCCTGCTGGGCCGCCGCCGCGGCCTCCTGCTGCTGGTGGTCCCCGCCCTGCTGCTGGTCATCTCGGCCGTCGCGAGCGGCACCGCCAGCGGGAACGAGCACGACCTCACCGTCAAGATCCTCGGGCAGCTCGGCCTCGGCACCCTGGTGCCGATCCTCGGCCTGGTCGTCGGCACCGGCGTGATCGCCACCGAGATCGACGACGGCTCGATCGTCTACCTGCTGGCCAAGCCGCTGCCGCGGTGGAAGATCGTCACCACCAAGCTGGTCGTCGCGATCGGCACCACCTGGGTGTTCGCCGCCCTCCCGACGCTGCTCTGCGGCCTGCTGCTGATCGGCACCAGGGACGGCATCGCGCTCGGCTACACCGTGGCCGTGCTGGTCGCCGGGGCGGCGTACAGCGCGCTGTTCCTGCTGCTCGGCGTGGTCACCCGGCACGCGGTGGTGGCCGGGCTGGGGTACGCGCTGGTCTGGGAGTCGCTGATCGGCAACTTCGTGTCGGGCGCCCGGACGCTGAGCGTCCAGCAGTGGGGCCGGTCGGTGGCCGAGGCGGTCGCCGGGGACGCCGCGATCGGCGCCGACGTCTCGCTCGGGGTGGCCGTCCCGCTGCTGCTGGCGGTCACCGTGGCGGCGACGGTGCTGGCCTCGGTGAAGCTGGCCGGACTGACCCTGGCCGCCGAGGAGTAGCCGGACGGGGCCGACCGGGGGCAGTCGGGCCGACCCGAGGCAGTCGGGCCGACCCGAGGCAGTCGGGGTCGGCCCGAGCGGAGGTGCTAGCCGAGCGTCCGGTTGCGGCCCGCGCCCCAGCCGGCCGCGCCGACCACGGTGGCCAGCACCAGCATCAGCACCAGGGTGGCCGTCCAGCCGCCGGTGAGCTGGTGCAGCGCGCCGGCGCCGACCGGGCCCGCCGCCGCGACCAGGTAGCCGACCGCCTGCGACATCCCGCCCAGCTGGGCGGCGCCGGCCGCGCTGCCGGTGCGCAGCACGATGAAGGCCAGGCCCAGGCCCAGCGAACCGCCCTGGGCGACGCCCAGGATGGTCGCCGACACCCAGGCGCCGGACACCGGCGCGATCAGCAGCAGGGCGATGCCGAGGCCGTTCAGCCCGGCCATGGCCACCGCCAGCCCGCGCTGGCGGGTCATCCGGCCGGCCAGCAGCGGCACCAGGAAGGCGCCCGCGACCTGCACCAGGTTGGAGAAGGCGAAGACCAGACCGGCCTCGCCGCGGTCCATGCCGTGGTCGGCCAGGATGGTCGGCATCCAGGCGACCAGGGTGTACACCAGCAGCGACGAGATGCCCATGAAGAGGCTGATCTGCCAGGCCATCGGCGAGCGCCAGATGCCCTCGATGGGCTTCTCGGCCACACGACCGGCCACACGACCGGCCGCAGGACCGGCAGGGGCCGCTGCCCCGGACGCCGCTGCCCCGGACGCCGCCGCCCGCTCCTGCCGGGAGCGCAGCACCTGCGGCAGCCAGGCCACCGCGGCGATCAGCGCGAGCAGCGACCAGGTGCCCAGCGAGGCCTGCCAGCCGCCGCCGAGGGCGTGCTCCAGCGGCACCGACAGACCGGCCGCCAGGGTCGCGCCGACCAGCATGGTGGTCGAGTAGACGCCGGTCATCGCCGCCGCCCGGTCCGGGAACTCCCGCTTCACCAGGCCCGGCATCGACACGTTCAGCACCGCGATGGCCACGCCGATCACCACGCAGCCCGCGTACAGCGCCGCCACCGAGGGCAGCACCCGCAGCAGCACGCCCGCGCCCAGCACCAGGACCGCGCCCAGTACCACCCGTTCGGTGCCGAACCGCCGGGTCAGCCGGGGCGTGAGCGGGGCGCCGACGCCCTGGAACAGCACCGGCACGGTGGTGATCAGTCCGCTCGCGGTGGCGGAGAGTCCGAAGGTCCGCTGGATCTCGCCGACCATCGGCGACACCGCCGCCAGGCAGGCGCGCATGTTCAGCGCGACCAGCAGGATGCCGGTCAGCAGCAGCGCGGGGTGGGCCAGCCGGGTGCGGACGGGAAGCGGGAGGGACGTGGTGGCAACCGGCTGCTGGGCACGGGTGACGGCCATGGGTGTGCTGTTCTTTCGTGAATGTGCGAGAGGGCGCGGAGGACGGAAGGGAGGCGGGTGCCTACGTCACTTCCGGGCCGCGATGGCCGCGAGGAGCTGCTCGACGGCCGCGGTCGGCTCGGCGAGCAGCGCACGACACGCGGCCTCGGCACGGTCCGGGTCGCCGCTCTCGATCGCGTCGACCAGCGCCGCGTGGGTGGCCACGGCCACCTCGGGCATGTCGTGGTCGCCGAAGGCCGAGGTCATCGACTCGCGCACGGAGGCGCCGAAGTAGCGGTAGACCTCGGTGAGCGCCGGGTTGTGCGCGGCCTCGACGATGGCGGTGTGGAACTCCAGGTCGTGCTCGACGGTGGCCTCGCGGTCGGTCCGCTCGGCGTGCGAGGCGATCACCTCGGCCTCGCGGGCCAGTGCGGCCCGCATCCGCTCGACGTCCTCGCGGGTGTGCCGCAGCGCGGCCAGCCGGGCGGCCTCGGTCTCCAGTGCGGCCCGGACCTCCAGGACGTCCCGGATGCCCGAGCGCTGGACGCCGCGCAGGACGGCGGCCGGGTCGCTGGTGGAGCGGACGAACGTCCCCTCGCCCTGGCGGGAGACCAGCATGCCGGCGTGCACCAGCACCCGGATCGCCTCCCGGACGGTGTTCCGGCCGACCTGGAGCCGCTCGGCGAGTTCGTGCTCGGTGGGGATCTGCGATCCCACCGGCCAGACGCCGCCGGCCAGTTGTTCGCGCAGCTGGTCGATCGCGGTGTCCACCAGGGAGCGCCGTCCGGCCGCCTGGAGGCTGTTGCCGTCGTTGGTCATGCCGGTACTCCCTTCGTTGTCGGTCACCGCGCCGCTGGTCAACGCCGGTCATCGGTCATCCTACAACCGCTTGCCCGGTCATCCTACAACTGGAGGTGAACCCCCGCCGAACACTACGGCGAGGTCGGGAGGAGGAGGGCCTAGACGCCCGGGTAGAGCTGTTCCAGGACGACGGCGACGCCGTCCTCGTCGTTGCTCGCGGTGACCTCGTCGGCGACGGCGAGCAGTTCCTCGTGGGCGTTGGCCATCGCCACGCCGCGGGCCGCCCAGCCGAACATCGGTACGTCGTTGGGCATGTCGCCGAAGGCGATGGTGTCGGCCCCGCGGACGCCCAGGCGGCGGGCGGCGACGGCCAGCCCGGTGGCCTTGGACAGGCCCAGCGGCAGCAGTTCGACCACTCCGGCGCCGGCCATCACGACGCCGACCAGGTCCCCGGCGACGCGGCGGGCGGCCTCGGCGAGCGCGTCGTCGGTCAGGCCGGGGTGCTGGATGTAGAGCTTGCTCACCGGGGCGTCGAGCAGCTGGTCGCGGTCGACCCGGACGACCGGGAGGTCGGAGCCGATCAGCAGCTCGTAGCCGGGGCCGGCCAGCACCTGGCCGTCCAGGCCGTCCTGGTTGGCGGCGACGGCCAGCGGGCCGGTCTCGGCCTCGATCTTGGCGATGGCGAGCGCGGCGAGCCGGCGGTCGAGGGTGAGGGAGGTGAGCAGCCGGTGCGCGCCGGCGTCGTACACCTGGGCGCCCTGGCCGCAGACGGCTATCCCGGTGTAGCCGATCTCGTCGAAGACCGGGCGGGCCCAGGCGGCGGAGCGGCCGGTGACGACGATGTGCAGCGCGCCCGCGCCGGTGGCCGTGGCCAGGGCGGCGCGGGTGCGCTCGGAGACGGTTTCCGTGCTGGTCAGCAGGGTGCCGTCGAGGTCGGTGGCGACCAGCCGGTAGGGCAGGTCGCCACCGCTCGGGCGCTCACCGCTCGGGCGCTCACCGTTGGGGGAGACGGGGCTGGGGCTGGTGGTGCTCATGGGCCGTACGTCTCCCGGGAGTTGCGGGTGGTGCGGGTGGCGCGGTGCTACTTGACCGGTTCGAGGACGGTCCGCCCGCCGAGGAACGGCCGCAGTGCCTCGGGCACGACCACCGAGCCGTCGGCCTGCTGGTGGTTCTCCAGGATCGCCACGATGGTGCGCGGGACGGCGACCAGGGTGCCGTTCAGGGTGGCCAGCGGGCGGGTCTTGCCCTCCTCGCGCATCCGGATGGCGAGCCGGCGGGCCTGGTACTCGGTGGTGTTGGAGGTCGAGGTGACCTCGCGGTACTTGCCCTGGGTCGGGATCCAGGCCTCGATGTCGAACTTGCGCGCGGCCGAGGCGCCGAGGTCGCCGGAGGCGACGTCGATCACCCGGTAGGGCAGCTCCAGCGCGTTGAGGAAGTCCTTCTCCCACTGGAGCAGGCGGCGGTGCTCGTTCTCGGCGTCCTCGGGAGTGGTGTAGACGAACATCTCCACCTTCTCGAACTGGTGGACGCGGATGATGCCGCGGGTGTCCTTGCCGTAGGTGCCGGCCTCGCGGCGGAAGCAGGACGAGTAGCCGGCGTAGCGCAGCGGCAGCTTCTCGGCGTCGAGGATCTCGTCCATGTGGTACGCGGCGAGCGGGACCTCGCTGGTGCCGACCAGGTACCGGTCGTCCTCGGCGAGGTGGTACACGTTCTCGGCGGCCTGGCCGAGGAAGCCGGTGCCGTCCATGGCGGCGGGCCGGACCAGGGTCGGGGTGATCATCGGGATGAAGCCGGCCGCGGTGGCCTGGGCGATGGCCATGTTGACCAGGGCGAGCTCCAGCAGCGCGCCGACGCCGGTCAGGTAGTAGGAGCGGGCGCCGGCGACCTTGGCGCCGCGCTCGGTGTCGATCGCGCCCAGGATCTGGCCGAGCTCGACGTGGTCGCGCGGCTCGAAGCCCTCGGCGGCGAAGTCGCGCGGGGTGCCGATCTCCTCCAGGGTGACGAAGTCCTCCTCGCCGCCGACCGGGGCGGCCGGGTCGATGAGGTTCGCCAGCGAGCGGAGCAGGCGATCGGCCTCCTCCTTGGCCGCGCCCTGCTCGGCGTCCGCGGCCTTGACCTCGGCGGCCAGCTCCTTGGTGCGCTGCAGCAGGGCGGCCTTCTCCTCGCCCTTGGCCTGGGCGACCTGCTTGCCGAGCGTCCGCTGCTCGCTGCGCAGTTCGTCGAAGCGACTGCCCGAGGACCGGCGCCGTTCGTCGGCGGAGAGGAGGGCGTCGACCAGGTCGACGTCCTCGCCACGGACGCGCTGCGAGGCGCGCACTCGGTCAGGGTCCTCACGAAGCAGGCGAAGGTCAATCACAGGCCCAAGCGTACCGGGCGGAGGCTCATCCACCGGTACGGGTTTTCCCCTGGGGATAACCGCCCGGATCCTGTGGATAACTTCTGTGGGGAACGGGCGGGGCCGGGGTTATCCACAGGATCCGGGCGGTGCCTGTGGATTGAAGGGGAGGTTGGCCCTCCGATCACCGAAGCCAGGGAATTGAGGTTTCAAACCTCATTTGACCTTCTCGGGTGAGGGAATTGAAGCACTCAGACGGGTGATTTGCTGGCACACGGGTGACTCTGGTCCGATTAGTCATCTCTACGCCGCTAACCAATGATCCGACCGAAACCTGCAGTGGCTATACCGGTTTGTCGACTCATCCCCAGGCCTGTGGATAACTTTCGGCTGTGGATAGTCCCCGCCCCTGTGGATGGCGGGTTCCGGCGCCGCGGGCCCCTGTGGACGAAGGGTGCGGTCACCCGCCCCCTTCCGTCCGGCCGGGAGAAAACGATCGGAAAAGGGTGGAAAGACAAAGGGCATCGATCAGATGTCGTCACAATGCCCTCGCGTGGATCAGATGTCGCCGCGCCCGTCGAGGCACCGGGAGAGCCAGTCGGCGGCGGCCGTGAAATCGTCGTCCGAGGTCCCCGGCCGCCGGTGCGTGGAGACCTGCCGGTCGGCGCGCGGATAGGAGCCGAGGAACCGCACCTGCGGGCTGATCCGCTTCAGCCCCATCAGGGCCTCCGCCACCCGGCGCTCGGACAGGTGCCCCTCGCAGTCGATCAGGAAGCAGTAGTTGCCGATGCCCTCGCCGGTCGGCCGCGACTCGATCCGCATCAGGTTGACCCCGCGCACCGCGAACTCCTGGAGCAGCTCCAGCAGCGCGCCCGGGTGGTCGTCCGGCAGCCAGACCACCATCGAGGTCTTGTCCGCGCCGGTCGGCGAGGAGACCCGGCCCGGGCGGCCGACCAGGACGAACCGGGTGGTCGCGGTCTGCGCGTCCGCGATGTCCTTGACCAGCGGGTCCAGGCCGTAGATCGGCGCCGCGAACTCGCCCGCGAACGCCCCGTCGTAGCGGCCCTCGGCGACCAGCCGGGCGCCGTCCGCGTTGGAGGCGGCCGACTCCCACTGCGCGTCCGGCAGGTTGGCCGCCAGCCAGCGGCGCACCTGCGCCTGGGCCACCGGGTGGCTGGTCACCGTCTTGACCCCCGCCAGGTCGGTGCCCGGCCGCACCAGCAGCGCGAAGGAGATCGGCAGCAGGACCTCACGGTAGATCATCAGCGGTGCACCGGCGGCGAGTTCGTCATTGGTCGCGGTGACGGCGCCCTCGACCGAGTTCTCGATCGGGACGAACGCCCCGGAGGCGTCCCCGCCGCGCACCGCGTCCAGCACCAGCGGTACCGAGGCCAGCGGCACCAGCTCCCGGGTCGCGGCCTCGGGCAGGGTGCGCAGCGCAGCCTCGGTGAAGGTGCCGGCCGGGCCGAGGTAGGTGTAGCGGGTGGCCGACATGACGCCTCCGTGGGAAACAGGGGGGAACCGGGGCAGGGGTGTTGCCGAAGAAGTCACCATAACGACTCCGCCCGTCGGCCAGGAAAGCGTTTCGGTGGCCGGGACCGGAGACCGCCGGGGGCGTGCTACTCGAAGAGCTGCTGGCCGAGGTAGCCGCCGGCCGGGACGCCCGGCGGCACCGCGTACAGGCCGCTGGCCTCGTGCCGCAGGAAGCGGGAGAGTCCGTCCCCCCGGGCCAGCTTGCGCTGCACCGGGGTGAAGCCCTTGCGCGGGTCGGCCTGGAAGGCGAGGAAGAGCAGCCCGGCGTCCGGCGAGCCGTCGGGCAGCAGGCCGTCGTGGTACGAGAACCCGCGCCGCAGCATCGCCGCCCCGCCGTTGGCGGCCGGGGCGGCCACCCGGACGTGCGCGTCGGCGGGGATCGCCAGCGCGCCGTCCGGGCCCTGCGCGGCCAGGTCGACGGGGGTGCGCTCGCCGGCCCCGGCGGGTGCGCCGAGCGGCGCGCCGTCCGACTTGCGCCGCCCGATCACCCGCTCCTGCCGGTCGGTCGGCAGCGCCTCCCAGTTGTCCAGCAGCATCCGGATCCGCCGGAACACCAGGTACGAGCCGCCGGCGAGCCAGGCCGGCTGGTCCGGCCCGGCGGTGCAGAACACCTTGGCGGCGAAGCCGTCCTCGCCCGGCCGGGGGTTGTTGGTGCCGTCGATCTGGCCCATCAGGTTGCGGCCGGTCATCGGGCGCGCGGTGGCACCCGGCGTACGGGCGAAGCCGGCCGACTGCCAGCGCAGCGCCGCCGTGCCGGCCGCCTGGCGTTGCAGCACCCGCAGCGCGTGCACGGCCACCAGGGCGTCGTCGGCGCCGATCTGGACGAACAGGTCGCCGTCGCCGCGTGCGGGGTCGAGCGCGTCGGCGGGGAAGGGCGGCAGCGGTTCGAGCGCCTGCGGGCGGCGGTCGGCCAGCCCGGCCTTGTCGAACAGGGCGGCGCCGAAGCCGACGGTGAGGGTGAGCGAGCAGGGGCCGGCGTCCAGCGCCACCTGGTTGTCGGCGTCCTCGGCCGGCTCCCCGGCGGTCAGCCGCTCGGCGGTCTTCGTCCAGCGCTGGAGCAGGGCGCGCAGCCCGTCCCGGCCGGCGCCCTCGGCCAGGTCGAAGGCGGCCAGCTGGACCCGGGCCTGCTGGGGTTCGAGGATGCCGGCCTGGTGCTCGCCGTGGAACGGCACCCGGGCCGCGCCGAGCGCGCCGCCCGGCCCGGCGGCGGGCGCCGCGCCGGGGCGGCGGTCCAGGGCGACCGCCCCGGCGACGCCGGCTCCGGCGCCGGCCAGCAGCCCGGCGCCGGCGGTGCCGAGCAGGGCCCGCCGGGTGAAGCCGGCGCGGCCGGGCGCCTGAGCACCCTGTGCCGCGGGCCTCGGCACCGTGGCCCGGTCCGCCGTGGTGCGGTCCGCCGTGGTGCGGTCCGCCGTGGTGCGGTCCGTCGAGGTGTGCTCCATCGCGGTCAGCCGATCTTGAACTGCTGGGTCGGGGTGGTCTGGTCGATGTCGGAGGAGCGGATCTGCACCGACACCACCCAGGTGCCGGCCAGCGGCAGCTGCGCGGTGCCGCTCCAGCGGCCGGTGCCCTCCGGGGTGAGCGCCACCGGCAGCGGGCCGAGGTCGCGGTCCGGCAGGGTGAAGGCGAGCTGCACCTCGGGGACGTCCACCGGCTGCCCGTCCGCGCCGGTCAGCGCGAGGTGCACCTCGTTCGGACCGGTCCGGGCCGGGTTGAGGGTGACGGTCGCCGTCCCCTTGGCGTTCGGGGTGCGGCCCTTGGTGTCGTACGGGAGCTTGAGCTCCACGGTGCGGCCCGGCTCGGTCTGCGGGGCGGGCGCGCCCCCGGCGGCCGGTCCGGCGGCGGGTGCGGCGGCACCGGCCTTGACCTCGCTCGCCACCCGCCCGGGCGGGGAGTTGGTGAGCATCGTGGTGACCACCAGCACCGCCACCGCGACCAGTGCCTCGACCAGCACCGAGCGGCGCAGCCCGGCCCGGGTCGGGGTCAGTCCGCGCTCGCGCCCGGCGCTCTCCCGGGCCGCCTGCTGGCGGGCCAGCTGGGCCTGCCGGAGCGGGTCCTCGGAGTGCGCGGCGGCGACGCCGACCGGCTCCGGCACAGCGGCCGGCTCGACCTCCGCCGCCTCGGTCGGGGCCGCGCGCAGCCGGGCCAGCCAGGTGCGGGAGAACCAGGCGGCGCCGAGCATCACGGCCACGCAGCCGGTCTTCACCAGCAGCAGCCGCCCGTACTCGGTGCCGGTCAGCGCGCCCCAGCTGCCGAGGCCGCGCCAGGACTGGTAGACGCCGGTGGCGGCCAGCACCGCGACCGAGCCGAAGGCGACCTTCGAGAAGCGGTCGACGACCTGCGCGCCGACACCCTCGCGCAGCGCGACCAGCAACGCGGCCAGGCCGCCCAGCCAGAGCGCCATCGCGATCAGGTGCAGCATGCCGAGCGGCAGCGACAGCCAGACCTGGATGCCGACCGAGGCGTGGTCGGCGCCGACCCAGGTCGCCGCCAGGGCGATCGAGAGCACCAGCCCGGCGACGCCGAGGCCCAGCCGGGCCTCGCGCTGCGGCCGCTCGGCGGCGCGCTGCTCCAGCTCCCGCAGCTCGGCCTCCTCGGCCTCCTCGTCGCCCGCGCCTCCGGCGCTCCCCGTGCTCCCGGCACCGCCGGGCCGCACCGCCGGCCGGGCCGGCTGCCCCAACTGGCCGACCAGCAGCGACAGGAACACCCCGCTCGCCGCGAGCAGCAGCAGCCGGGCGGCCAGCGCGGTGCCGATCCGCTCGTCCAGGGTGGCGCGCACCAGCGACAGGTCGAGGGCCTTGCCGATCCCCGAACCGCGCTCGTACGGGCCGCGCAGCATCAGCACCGCGACGGTGGAGGCCAGCAGCGCCGCCCAGCCGGTCATCAGCAGCCGCTGCATCCGGCGCCGGGCGGCGCCCTCCGGCCAGCAGATCAGCACGAACGCGGCGACGCCGGCGAGCAGCGCGAACGCCGCGTACGCGACGGTGCGCCCGGTGCCGTAGAGGGCGGAGACCAGGCCGTCGGCCTTGGCGCCCTGGAGCGCGGTGGCGGACACCGAGGTGTCCGAGGGCGCGCCGATGGAGAAGGTGAACGCGCCGCCGATCGGGTGCGAGTCCTCCGAGACGGCCCGCCAGGCGACGGTGTACGTGCCGTTGGCGAGCCCGCTGTTCAGTCCGACCCGGGCGGTGTCCGCCTTGCCGTCGGCGTGCCCGGGGTTGCCGGTGTCCACCGCCTTGCCGGCCGGGTCGAGCACCCGCACCGAGTCGCTGGACAGCGACACGGACTCGCTGAAGGTCAGCGTGACCGCCTGCGGGGCGGTGGCGACCACCGAGTTCTGGTGCGGGTCGGTGGACTCCAGGGTGGCGTGCGCGGCGGCCGGTCCGGCACCGGCGAGCATCAGCGCGAGCAGCGCGCCGAGCGTCCCGAGCAGTCCGGCGATGCGGCGGTGGGCGGCCTTCTCCATGCTGGCGGTCCCCTTAACTCTGGCCGGGGCGGTAGGTGAGCTCCTTGACCGGCACCTTGACCGACAGGGTGCCGGACTTGGCGAAGGTGAGGTCGAGCTCCAGCTCGTCGCCGAGGGCGGGGGCCTTCTGCCATCCCATGATCATCAGGTGGGTACCGCCGCGGGCGAACTCCAACGCGCCGTGCGCGGGCACGTCCAGGCTCGGGACCTGCTCCATGCTCGACGGGGTCGAGCGGTGCATGGTGACGGACTCGGCGCCCGGGCTGCTCACCTTGACCAGCTGGTCCTGCCCGCCGTCGTTGCGGACGGTCAGGTAACCGGCGGCCATCCCGCCGGCCGGGGGCAGCGGGATGTAGGAGTCGGCGACGCTCAGCTTCGCCGCCCCGCCGCCGCCACCGCCCTGACCGCCTGCCCCGCAGGCGACCAGGATGGCGCCGCCGCCCAGTGCCGTCGCCAGTACCGCGCCCGTGAGCGCCGTCCGCCGGAAGCCGAGGGTCGCGCGGCCGGCCGGGGCGTGGCCGGTCGAGGCCTTCATGCCGCGACCCCCTTGGCGAGCAGCGGCAGGTCGTGCTCGTAGGTCTTCTCCTCGGTGCCGCTCAGGTAGAGCACGTGCGCCTTGTCGTCCGAGGGGAGGAAGGCCAGCACCTGCGCGCCGTGGGTCGAGGTGACGGTGCCGTCCGCATTGACCACCGGGTCCTCGATCATGATGCCGAGCGACCTGGCGGCCGTCTTCACCTTGGCCAGGTCGCCGGTCAGGCCTATGAAGTCGCTGCCCATCGAGTCCAGCCAGGTGCGCAGCACCTTGGGGGTGTCGCGCTGCGGGTCGGTGGAGACGAAGACGACGTTGACCTTCTGCCGCTCCTCGGCCGGGAGCGCCTTCATCGCGACGCCGATGTCGCCCATGGTGGTCGGGCAGACGTCCGGGCAGCTGGTGTAGCCGAAGAACAGCAGCGTGGTCTTGCCGTTGGTCTGCTGCCGCAGGTCGTACGGCTGGCCGGAGGTGTCGGTCAGCTGGAGGTCGGGCTTCTCGAAGTTCTTGGTGAGCACCGTGCCCTGGTACGGCGAGTCGGACTTCTGCTGGACGACCTTGGCGGCGGTCGAGCCGCCCCCGGAGGAGCCGCAGGCGGTCAGCGTCAGGGCGGCGGCGAGCGCGACGGCGGCCGCGCCGGCCAGGCGGGTGGTGCGGGTGGTGCGGAGCATGGGAGATCCGATCGTGCGGGGTGGGACCGCCGGCGGGACCGTACCCGGGGCGTGGGTACGGCCCCGCCGGCGGGGTGGGTCAGGAGGCGGAGCCGCTGCTCCGGCGGCGCAGGCCGAGCACGCCGACGGCGGTGCCGATCACGCCGACCACGATGCCGACCACGCCGAGCACCCGGGCGGTGGAGTCGCTGGACTTGGCGCCGGCCGGGGCCGCGGCGTGGTCGGAGCTGTCGCCGTGGGCGCCCGCGGAGGGGGAGGCGGTGACGCCGCCGTGGGCGTCCTCACCGGCGGCGGCCTTGGTGAGCTTCAGGACGGGGGCCGGGTGGGCCGGCTCGGGCTGGCCGTCCTTGGACTCGTCGATCCAGCGGACGATGTCGCCGTTGTCGTAGGTCTGCAGGGTCTTGAAGACCATGCTGTCGGCGTCGGACGGCAGCGGGCCGATCGAGACCCGGAACTCCTGGAACTGACCGGGGGCGATCTTGGTGCCGGCGTCGGCGGTCCAGGTGATCTTGGAGACGGCCTCGTTGACGTCGCTGCCGTGCACCTTGATCGGCTTGTCGAGCTTCGCCTTCTCGACGGTCGCGGTCCAGCCCGGCAGCGGCAGGGTGCGGACGGAGGCCAGCGGGTGGTCCAGCGGGAGGTTGACCTCCAGCTTCACGGTGCCGGCGGCGTCGCTCTCGTTCGGCACCCGGAAGTCGACGGCCGTGTAGCCGCCCTGGGCGGCCGCACCCGGGTTCACGGTGACGTGCGCGAACGCGGGACCGGCCAGCGCCACCACGGAGGCGGCGGCGGTGAGGGCGACGGCGGCGAGACGGCGGGTGGGAAGGGAACGCATGATGCGGTGTCTCCGATCGGAGCTCGGCGGACCGGCCCGCGTCCGGGCGACGGGAAGACCGTGCCTCGGCGGGGCCGCGCGTGGGGACGTGCTGGGGACGTGTGGGGGCGGAACGGGGCCGTCGGCGTGTCGGGGACACACGGGATGTCGGGGACACGCGGGACCGGCCCGGGACGCTGCGCACGACCGGGGCCCGACACGAACGGGGCGCCAGGAGCCGGATCAGTACGCGAAGGCCCCGAGCGGCGGACCGCGCCGCACCACGCTGTGCCGCAGCGCGGCACCCGCCGGAAGCGGACTCTCCCCGCCCCGGACGCCGAACCGGCGGGCCGGACCGGCCGCGCCGAACAGGCCGCGCAGCAACGCCGCCACCAGCACCAGCGCCGACCGCAGCGGCGCCGCCCAGTGCTCCCGGGCCGCCGACGCGGTCACCCGCACCAGCCGCCACAGCGCCGCCTCACCGCGCCGCAGCCACCAGCCCGCGACCAGCGCGGCGGCCAGGTGCCCGGCCAGCATCGACGGCGTCATCCCGAACACGCCGCCCTGCCACCACGGGGCGACGGCGTACGCGTTCGGGTCCAGGCCCGCCGAGGAGACCAGCTGCTCGGCGGTCGGGCTCCCCGGCAGGCCGGCCAGCGTGCCGGGGCGCGCCTCGTTGCAGATCAGCCGGCCCGCCACGGTCGGCAGGGTCAGCGGACCGGAGCCGCCGTGGTGCATGCCGGCCATGCCGCCGATCGCGGCGTGGCCGTTGAAGCTGTGGAACAGGCAGTGCAGCCCGAGCTGCCCCGCGCCCAGCGCACCGGCGATGGCCGTCAGCGAACGCTCCCGCCCACCGCAGGCCACCGCGAGCACCAGCACCGCGGCGAAGCCCGTCGCCAACGCGGCCGGCGGCACGTTCCCGCCACCCGCCAGGGCGTGCCCGGCGGCCGCTATCAACGTGCACACCAGGGCGAACGGGACGGCCCGGGCAAGCCGCAGGTCCCAGGCGGCGGCCCCCACCGGCGCATCCGGTGCGAGGGCGCCCGGGAGCGGGGCGGCGGGGAGGGCAGTCATGGCCGAGACATCATCTCACCGCCTACCTCGCCCGCGTGGGCAGGGTGGGAAATCCCTACGAATGCCCCGTTCGGCAGCGGCGTGCAGGCCGGAGAGTGCGCCACTCGGCACAATCCACGGCCTCAGTCCATCCGCCGAACGGGCGGCAGCGGGCCCCGGGCACGGTTCACCGCCGAATCGCCCGGAGATACCTAGTTGTATGTGGAGCCGCAGCCAGGAGGGACCTCCCGTGGACATCTGGTGGACTCTGCACCTCAAGCGCGACCCGGCCAGCGTCCCGCTGGCCCGGCGCATCCTGCTCGGTGCCATGGCGACGGCGGGCGTCGACCCGCAGATCGCCCACGACCTCGGCGTCGCCCTCAGCGAGGCCTGCGCCAACGCCGTCGAGCACGGCGCCTGCGGGCGGCCCGACGGCGGCTTCCAGGTCACCGCCTCGATCAGCGGCGACCGCCTGCGGATCGAGGTCACCGACTCCGGCCCCGGCCTGCCCGGCCCCGTCGGCACCCCCGCCCCGGCGCTGCGCCGCCGCCCCGTCCCCCCGCCGCCGCCCCGCCCGGCCGCGCACCGCCGCCCCCGCCGAGGCCGCGCCACCGTCCCGGCCCGCGTCCTCACCGGCCACCAGCCCCGGCGCGACGGCCACCCCTACGACACCCACGTCCTCCCCGCCCGCCCCACGGCGCCCACGCTGCGGCCCGTGGACCTCGACACCCTCCCGGACCTCACCGCCGAATCCGGCCGGGGCCTCTTCCTCATCCACGCCCTCACCGACCACGTCCAGCTCCGCAACCACCCGCTCCGGGGCGCCATCGTGAGCTTCGACAAGATCCTCAAGTGGCAGGACGGCGCCCTGCTGCGGGCGGCGTCGTAGGGGGTGTGGCTCTCTGACCTGCACGAATGGCCTCTTCCTGGGCCCAGGTCGCGGCGAACGCGAGGCCGGGATCAGGCTGCCAGGGCACACGTGGGGCACATGCCCTCGGATTTCGGCGCGGAGTGCCCCGCCTTCGCACCAGGAAGCACCCTGTCGATCGCGGAGCGGGTCCGCGACTCGCTCGTCGGCATCAGGTGGGTGTAGGTCCGGAGCGTGAAGCCCGGGTCGCTGTGGCCGAGGTAGGCCGCCAGTGCCTTGATCGTCTCGCCTGCATCCAGCAGCACCGAGGCGTAGGCATGCCGCAGGGCGTGCATGCCGTCGTCCGGGGCCGCCTGGAAGTACTTCGCCCCCTTCTCGCGCGGCGGGATGACTCCCGCCGCGACGAGCGCCAGTTTCCAAGCGCCCGCGTTGAAGACGCTGCGGTGGTACGGCTTGGCGTTCTCGTCGGTGAAGAGCAGGTTCGCGGTGTGGCCGTCGCCATCGGCGAGGCGCCAGGGGAGCGTGACCCGGGTCGGCGGGAACTTCTTCATGTGGGCCTTGAGCGCCCTCGCCAGCCCATCGGGCAGCGGGACCTGTCGGACCTTGCCGCCCTTCGGCAGCGCGAACACCATCTTCTTCGCCACGAAGCGGACCTGCCGCCGAACCGTCACCATGCGGCGACGGAAGTCGACGTCGTCGACGGACAGGGCGAAGACCTCGCCCTGTCGCAGCCCGCAGCCGAACGCGACGGAGCCGCCGGCCTGGAAGCGCTCCGGCAGGCCGTTGATGACCGCGTGGACGCGCTCCACGGACCACGGGACGACCGGCTCCTTCTCCACCTTCGGGAAGCTCACCGACTTCGCCCGGCAGGGGTTGGTGGCGATCGCTCCGTCGTCAACTGCCGCATCCAGCATCATGATCAGGACGGAGCCGTACCAGCCGATGCTGGACGAGGCGAAGCCTTCGTCCTGAAGTCGCCTTATCCAGCGCTTGATCGTGGTCGGCTTGAGCGCCCGGAGCTCCAACTTCCCCAGGCGGGCCACAATGTGGTTGCGCACCACGCCGTCGTAGCGTTCCAGGGTGGTCGGGCCGGGAGTGACGGCCTCCAGCCACGTCTCGGCGTACTCGGCCACGGTCGTCTTCCCCGCGTTCGGGTCGATGTAGGTGCCGTCCTTGAGCGTGACCTTGAGCTCGGCGGCGCGGTCATCGGCCTTCGTCTTGAGCTCGAAGTCCTCCTTGCGCTGGACATCGTCGGGGTCGCGGTAGCGAACCTGCCAGCGCTTGCCCTTGCCGTGGTCGGCGCTCGGGTACTTGCCCTTGTGCTCGCGGCAGGGCTTGTCGGTCGGGCGGGGGTAGGACTTGTGCCAGGTGTCGTAAACGGTCGCCATTCGGCTCCTTCGGTCGAGGGCATGGGGATACGCGGCTGGGTGGGCGGCGGTGGGTAATGGGGGGATTTTTCTCGCGGGCGAACCGCAGATCCGATAAGCCGCGATCAACGCTGGCTTCGGGCGGGTGTTGGATATTCATCGGCCGGCGGGCGTTTGTCAAATGGACGGTGCTTGATCGTCTCGTCGGCGGCCGATAGTGCCAAATAGTGTCAGATCGTCCCGGGAAATCCGCGAGCCTTCACGAGAGGGGCATGTGGTGGTCGCCTGGGCCTGGGCCACGCGACCTCGCTGGGGGAGTGCTGATGGCGGCCCAAGCGCGCTGGCCTGGCGCGCTCAGCAAGATCTTTGCCGCGATCTTCCCGAAATCCTTGCCGGGGGGATAGCCCGGCTCCTACGGTCTTAATGGGCGCCGTCACCTGCGGGCGGCGCCTTCGTGCACCCAGCCAGGGTGGGCGATGCTCGGTCCGTTTTAGGTCCCGAGCCGCAGGCCGGTCATACTCGCCCGGATCGCGTTCGCAGGAGGCTCCCGAGAGGGGGCTCGGCCTCTTTCTAGGAAATTGGCCGACCTCCTGCTGAACTTCCACCGCTCACCCGAGCAGGCGGCCCGAAAAGGGACCGCCTATTTCGGCCTGCCCTTGTTCCCTGCCCATCGGAGATCCGTGACCAAGCCCTTCCACGCCACCACTGCCGACCGCCGCCCGCTGGCCACCGCCCAGGAGCTCGCCGACCACCTACAGGTGCCCCTCGACACCGTCTACGGGTGGAAGCACCGGGGCCAAGGCCCGAAGGCGATCAAGGTCGGCCGGCACCTGCGCTACCGCTGGACCGAGGTGGAGGCATGGCTGGACGACCTCAGCTCAGGCCGCGCCGCCTGAGCATCGCCTGCACGGTCAGCTCCCGTCCCCGTCGCCCAGCGCGTCGGCGGGCCGTACCACCCTTCCCCACATCACCGCTCAACTCGGCGGTCTCGGACTCCACGGTCCGGGACCGCAGTTAGGAGACTCCTTGGAGAGCATGCCTTCCATACCTTCGACGGGACCGTTGTCGGTTCCGGACTCTGCGGACGGCCGTCGTCCGTCCGCTGCGGACGGTCCGGACACGGGGAGCGAACCCGGGGACAGTCCGCAGCCTGTGGCGGAACACAGGGACCGGTCCCGGACCATTTCAGTGGACGGTGGTCCGCAGGTGCGGACCGAGCGGACCGAGCGGAGCGGTTCGCCGGACGGGGACGGACCGGCGGACCGCTTTGCGGGTCCGTTCCGGACCGCCGGTCCGCAGACGGGGACCGTCCGGATCGACGGTCCGGTGACGGGGACCGGTGTTGCGGACGGTCCGGTCCCGTCCGGTCCGGACGACGGTCCGGTCCGGTTCGGTCCGGAGGCGGTCCCGGTGGTCCGCGCGGACCCGGGTGCGGTGCTCCTGGACGAGCTGCGGTCCACGCTCGCCCGGTTCGTCGTGCTGCCGTCCCCGCACGCGTTGGACGCGGTGACGCTGTGGGTGACGGCCTCGCACGGGCAGCCGGCGTGGCAGCATGCGCCCCGGCTGGCGGTGGTCGGTCCGGCCAAGCGCTGCGGCAAGTCGCGGCTGCTGGACATCGTCACCGAGACGGTCCACGACCCGCTGATCACGGTGAACGCCAGCCTGCCCGCGGTCTTCCGCTCGATCACCGAGGACCCGCCGACCCTGCTGGTGGACGAGGCTGACACGCTGTTCGGCACGTCGAAGGCCGCCGAGCGGAACGAGGAACTGCGCGGTGTGCTGAACGCCGGCCACCAGCGCAACCGCCCGGCGGTCCGCATGGTCGGCAACGGACCGGACATGAGGCCGGGCAAGTTCCCGACCTTCGCGATGGCCGCCCTGGCCGGGATCGGAGATCTCCCGGACACGATCATGGACCGCTCGGTGGTCGTCCGGATGCGCCGCCGTGCACCGGGTGAGACCGTGCAGCCGTTCCGCTCGGCCCTCGACACCAAGCCGCTCCACGGCCTGCGCGACCGGGTCGCCGACTGGCTCCGCCCGCTGCTGCCGAGGGCGGTGGGGATGCTGCCCGCCATGCCGGTGACCGACCGCGCCGCCGACACGTGGGAGCCGCTGGTGATCGTCGCCGACCTGGCCGGCGGGCACTGGCCCGCCACCGCACGCGCCGCGTGCGCGGCGATGTGCGCTCACGAGGCCGGTCTGGACGACGACGGCGACGGCGCCAAGATCCGGATCCTGCAGGACATCCGGACCGTGTTCACCGCTCTCGGTGATCCGCCCGCCCTCGCCACTGCCACGCTCCTCGCCCAACTGCGGGCGTTGGAGGAGGCGCCGTGGGCTGAGTACGGCGTCAGCGGTCTGTCCGCGCGCGGACTGCAACTCCTGCTCAAGGACTTCGGCGTCTCCTCGTCCAACATCCGCTTCCCCGACACCCGGCAGGCCAAGGGCTTCGTCCGAAACGACCTCCTCGACCCGTGGCGCCGCTACTGTCCCGAGCCCGCGCTGCCGCAGGCCGAGGGCGACAGCGCGGCCTGACCCTGCCTGCCGAGCCCGTCCCACTCGTCCCACCCCCTTCGCTCGCGTGCCCGTCCGGCCCACCCGGTACGAGTGCGACGAGTGCAACCGGTCCGCCGGTACCCGCTGCCCTGGCCCCCGAGCGGGCCGGGGCAGCACCCCGACGACCTCCCGACGCGTAAGGACCCATGAGTGCACCGAGACACCGACCCGACCATCGACGCCAACTCCCCAGCGCAGCACGGAACCGAGGGCCGCGCGGCAGCAAGTTGGGCCGTGTGGAGTCCACACGGCGCCGCCGCCCCGGAGGGGGCGCCGGCCGTCGCCGCTTCCGCCCCGGGGGTGGCGGAAGCGGCGACCGGTTCCGGCCCAGGGGTGCCGGTGGAAGAGGAGCCGCAGTCGGTGAGTTCCTCCGGCCTCGCCGAGCGCGATCCGGGCGTCATGCCCGGGATCCGGCACCGCCAGTACCTGAAGATGCGCCGCCGTAACCGCTGCCATCCGGTGTTCAGCGACGGGGAGTGGGCCGACGTTCAGGCCGCCGCCTCGGCGAGCGGCCTCAAGCCCGGCGGCTACGCCGCCGCCGTCACCCTGGCCGCAGCCCGCAGCGACAACCCCGAGGCCGCTGTCGCCGATACCCGCCGCCTGCTGCAAGAGCTGATGGAGGCCGACCGGCAGGCTGCCGCCATCGGCAACAACCTCAACCAGATCGCCCACAACCTGTGGGTCGGCGGCACACCGCCGGCTCACCTGCAGCACGTCTTCGACCGCGTCGTGCAGAGCCTGGACGGCATCGACGCCGCCACCGCCTCGATCATCGGAAGGTGAACACGCACTGATCCCCAGCATCGACCACAACTCCGGCGGCACCTACGTCCTCATCCAGTACCTCTACGGGCCGGGCAAGGCCGACGAGCACGAGGACCCGCACATGATCGCCTCGTGGAACGGCCTCGCCCCCGACCCCGCCCCAGAGCGCAAGCGCGGCCCCAGGGACACCATCGCCAAGCTCGCCGCCCAACTCGACCTGCCGGTCAACGCCCTTGGGCCCGAGAACCGGCCGCCCACGACCGTATGGCACTGCTCCGTGCGGGCGGCACCCGAGGACCGCATCCTCTCCGACGCCGAGTGGGCCGCCATCACCCGGCGCATCCTGCGCGCCACCGGGATCGCCCCCGAGGGCGACACCAAAGCGTGCCGCTGGGTCGCGGTACGGCACAACGCCGACCACATCCACATCGTCGCGACCCTGGTGCGCCAGGACGGGCGCACACCGAAGAACGGCCGTGACTTCACCCGCGCCCAGCGCGAGGCCCGCAAGATCGAAGTCGACTACGGCCTCCGGCGTGTCCGACCGGGTGACGGGACCGCCGCCAAGCGCCCCACCCAGGCCGAGCAGCACCGCGCCAAGCGACTCGGTCACCCCGCCACCGCCCGCGAACAGCTCCGGACGAAGGTCCGGCTGGCGGTTGCCGCCTCCAGCAGCGAGGAGCAGTTCTTCCTCGCCCTCGAAGAGTTCGGCGTCCAGGTCAAGCCGCGTCGGCTGCCGTCCGGCGACGTCGGCGGCTACAGCGTGACCCTGCCGGGTGAGACGGCATGGTTCAGCGGCAGCACGCTTGCCTCCGACCTGTCCCTGCCCAAGATCCGCCAGCGCTTCGCCAGCATCGAACCTGGTGCTGGCGCCGGTGATCAAGCCGTCGCCTGGCACCGCGCCGCCCGCACTACCGAGGCCGTCCCCCACGCTCTGCGCACCAGCGACGACCAGGCCGGCCAAGCTCACATCGCCGCCCTCGGTGAACTCCTCGACATCACCGCCGCCCTCAGCCCACTCCCATACCGACAACAACTCCGAGCCGCCACAGAGGTGTTCGAACGCGCCAACCGCTCCCGCATCAAACCCCACCACCGCAAGGCCGGCGCCCTGCACCGCGTCACCCGCGAACTGCTCTTCACCGGCGGCACCAAGGACGGCGAGATCCTCGCCCTGGTCCTCTTCATGGTCGCCGCCGCGGTGATCGCTGCGGCTCAGTGGCACGCCCGGCGCGGCCACCAACAGCAGGCCGAGGCCGCCTGGCAGGCCGGCACCCACCTCAACGCTGCCTACCAGCAGGCCGCCGCCCAGCCGTTGGCCGACCTGGCCCACGGCACCCCCGTAACCCACACCCTTACCCGCTACCAGCACGCCGTCCGGACCGTGCTGCCCGACCACGCGGAGAGCATCACCGCCGACCCCGCCTGGCCCGCCCTCGCCACCGTCCTGGCCGACGCCGAACAAGCAGGCCACGACATCGGTGAGGCCCTCGATCAGGCCGCCCAGCCGCATGACCTCGCGGGCGCCAACTCGCCTGCCCAGAACCTCCTGTGGTCAGTGCGAGCCCGCACCCGCAAGAACACCGTTGGCGAGCGCACCACCGCAGCCCGGACCAAGACCACCACCGCACGCGCCACCGCGACACCCACCGCCCCTGCACCGGCCACCGGCCCGGCTGCGAACGACTCCACCCGCCGACGCTGACCCCTACAAGTACAAGGGAGAACCCACTGCCCCGCGCCCCGCCCGGCAGGCACAAGCCCCAGCGAGCCGACACCGGCTACCAGTACCAACCCCACCCTCCGGAGACCTTCCCCTTGTCCCAGCCCGACTGCCGTCGCGACGTCTTCCTCCTGCTGAACGACGCCGACTTCATCTACCGCCCCGACACCAACACCTGGTCCCACAACGACGGACGCCCCTTCACCACGGAGGAACAGGCCACCGCTCACGACGCAACGGAGGTGGAGCTGGAAACCCTCTCCTCCACGCGGAGGATCCTGCTCGACCACGGGCTTGGCGACCCGGCCAACGCCCTCCGCATCCTCTGGTACCGCTACTCGATCAAGCTCCCGGACGGCGCCCCTGACGAGCACATCGTCGCCGCCATGACCGACACGGATCGCAGCGAGTACCAGCGCCTGCGCAGCATCGTCCGCACCGGTGTCCGCCCGGAGGTCGTCACCCTGCTGCTCGACACCAACCTCCGGGCGTCCCTTGACTCCAGCACCTGGACCCACCACGACGGGCGGTCCCTCACGAAGCAGGAGCGAGCCCTCGTACGCAGCTGCACCCCCAAGGAGATCGGCGCCGCCCGTGCCCAGACGCAGCTTGAACTCGACTTCGAGCAGGAGAGGGAAGCCGACGCCCCTCGCGCCGTCCGCGCACTGATGGAAAGGTACTTCGGCGACATCCCGGACGGCACCCTGATCCACGACCCGGCCTCGCACATGACCGAGGAGGACCGGATCGAGTACCTGCGCCTCTCCGACATCCTCGGCCCCGGCATGGGCATCATCGCGGACCGCGACCAGGGCTAACCATCCAGTGCCTCGGCCGAGCAACTGCCGGGCCAAGGTGTCGATGTGATGTTCATTCCGGCGGCCGGGAACCAACCCGGCCGCCGTGCGTCTTGTGTGCTTGCGACCGTCGCCGACACGGAAGGGCACCACTTGACCGACTACGAACCCGCCTGCCACGACCCGCACTCCGAGCCCCACCGGATCGTCATCCGAGCCGTTCCCCACCCTGGTGAACTCGACGCCCGCGGAATCCCGATCATCTGCCCCAACTGCCGCGCTCGCCGCGACTGGCTCCTCCTCAACGTCCGCCACCAGGTCTTCGTCCGCTGCCGCTGCGCGGCCGAATGGCACGAGCCCGACCTCACCCGCGCTAACTTCGACCTCTCCTTCACCGAATCCGAACATGAGTGGCTCGACTTCGACGCCGCGATGAGGGCCCTCGCCTTCGACGGACTGCTGGCCGGCGCCACCTGGGATTGAAGATCAATTCGCGTGTGCGTGGCGCCTGAATTCCGGATTGTGCGGCTCCGAAAATCCGAACATTTGGACTATCGGCCGAATTTCAACGCATGGAGCCGCTCGTCGGCGTGCCACACTCCACCGGTGACGTTATATCGGTGGGTCCTCTCTCCGCTGACGAGCTGGTACGCGCTGCGACTGGTGCGTGCGTGCGGCGGCCTGCTTGATCCAGATGTGGCCTGGAGAGTCGCTCGCATGCGTCTTAGTCCCGATGAGTTGCCCTTCCTGCTGCACGGGCACGGAGTGGGGGGCATGCCGCCGCGCGAGTGACTGGGGCGTGTTCGAAGATCTCCATTTGGTCGAATGTTTGAACGATGAGTTGGCGAATCGAAAGATCGCCATCCGTTTTCTCTGCTCTGCTTTTGGCCATCATCTTCATTTTCGTCGCGCCACCAACCTCTCGGGATGTATGAATGGCTGTCTGGTGATCAGCTAGTACCTTCTCGGGGGGATCCGATGTCCGACGTTCTCAGTCTCTCTGCTGTGGCTGCTGCGGCTCTCCAGCCGACTTTCACCTTCCTCTACGGGCGCGTTGACGCACTTCTCAATCGCAACGAGGGCCGCGACACCACCGACGAACTCACCACGTCCGACCTGCCGTCGACGCTCGAAGGAACCGTTGCCCTGCCACTCGTGGTCGATGAGCAGCGCCTGCGTGAGCACGCCGCACAGCTGCGCATGGCCAGGACGGTACTCGCGCGGTACCAGCAGGACCCGGCCCTGGTGGTGCCGGACGACACGGTGCTGACCGATGTCCTCGGCCAGCTCCGCATGGCACTCGAAGAGATCTACTCGCACCGTTTCACCTTCACCGGTGAGAACCGCGAACGCTCCGCCCCGTTTGTCGTGCAGCGAATCGACAACGTGACCGGCAATGTAACCGGCATGCGGGCGGATGAGGCGATCGTCACGGGGACGGTCGAGCAGGAGCTCAAGACCGTCAACAGCGGTGCCACGGTGATTGGGATGTCCGCCCCTGTCATTGGTGGTGAGGCATGAAGGGCTGACCCCCCAGGCCCGCGAGCGCTCCCCGGCACTCAACTCGCCTACGACCAGGAGAAGCCCGTCATGAACCCGCCTTTCCGTTTCATGGGCCACGGTCCGGCCGATGACCAGCCAGCTTCGCCTCCTTCGACTCCTGCGGATTGGGCTCCGATGGGTAGCGCCGAGGATGTGACCGGTTCCGAGACCACTCGTCCCCTGCCTTCGGCCCCGGACCTGCCGCCGGTACCGACCGTGGCCGCAGAACCGGACGACTATGACGCTGAGCACGGCGCCGCCAATCACCGCTCCCGGCACCAGCAACCTGGAGATAACAACCCGGCCGAGTACGTGGAACTTGCGCCGGCACGCGGCACTGCTGGCCTGGCGAACGATGTGAACTCGGACGACGTTGCGGCCCAGCACGGTCGCGGCCCGCGAGTGAACACTGGCTCGCAGGAACGGGACACTCTCCAGCAACTGCTGGATGACGTGGGCGCACAGGGTTCCTACCCGCCCGCCACGGCCACCGAGCCGGTCGAGCGGACGGCGCCCGGCGACACACACGGGCAAGCCACAGCCCTTTCACCATCGTCTGGCAAGGCAGAGACGTCCGGGCTGGCGGTGCGGCAGAGCTTCGGCACGAACAACGGCGTTGCCATCGGCATGCAGTTCCAGAACATCATCAATGGAATGCGTACCGTCGACTTGCGCGACGACTGGGTCGACCAGCAGCTCGCCGTCTACGTCCCGCCCAAGAACGAGAAGGATGCCGCCGACAAGCTGCGCGAGGACCACGTCGTCGTACTTCTTGGTGAGAACGGTTCGGGTCGCGAACCCACTGGCCTCGACCTCCTGCGGCGACTCAACAAGGGACTCACGCTCAAGCGCTTCCACCGGGAGCCGGGGGACCCGTTCTCGCTCACTGACCTGACCGGCCAGGAGAACGTCGGCTGGATCCTCGATCTCAGGGCCGAGGGCGACACCGTGGCGGGCGGCTTGGGCTACTCGCTTCAGGACACCACCATGCTCAAGACCGCGACGTCGTACCTTGTGGTGCTTGCCAGCCCACAGGTCTGGGCAACGATCAGCGAAGGCAGCGACGAGGTCTACGTCCCGCTCCAGGCGCCGGAGGCGCCGGATGTCCTGCGGGCCCATCTGCGGGCGGCTGGCTGCAAAAGGCCCGAGCGGTGGATTGCGGACAGTCGGATCGACCAGGCCATCACTGGCAAGTTGCCGGGCGAGGTGAAGCGATGGGCCGATGCCATCACGGCTGAGGAGAAGTGGCCAGTCGCAGCCTTGGCTGCTACTGCGACGACCGATGGGAAACCCATCGACGAGTTCAACCAGCGGGTCGAACGTGTCATCGAAGCGATGGCCGACTGGCGTAACCAGCTACGTACATGGCACATCGGACATCCTGACAGCGACCACCGCAACTTCCTCCTCGCCGCTGCAGCCATGGATGGCACCCCGGTTGACCTGATCTACCGTGCCTCGGAGAGCCTTGCCGTCACCCTCGGGGAGACGCCCGAGCCGCGACCCGGCCAGCAGGGACCGGGAATCATCGAGCTGACCTTCATGATCGGTGCTGAGCTCTCTGCCGATGGCCTGGTCACCCTGCCCAGCGCGGGTTATGCCGAGGCTGTCGTCGAGTACTTCCTGATGGACCGAGCCCATCTCGTCGATAGCTTCACCGAGTGGACCGCCAAGCAGGCCGCCAGCCTGGATGGCGATCGCGGGACACAGCTCGCCGACCGCGTTGCGGTGTGGGTGATTCGCCACACCCAGAAGAGCCGTTCCGTGGACGTGCTGAAGTCGGTGGCCAAGGAGTGGTCTGCCAGCAAGCTCCTCCGGGAGCACGCCCGGGACCTCCTGTCGATTGCGGCTGTGGACAGCAAGATCGGCCGTCTTGTGAGGGAGCAGAGCCTCATCTGGGCCCGCAATGACAAGGAGCCCGACAGCCTTCGTGCCGCTTTGGCCGGCGTGTGCCAGCAGGTGAGCCAGGTCTACCCAAAGGAAGCACTGCTCCGACTGGGTGAACTGGCGGCCAGCGGTAACCCCGCAGTCACTGCTGCGGTGGGTGAAGCGATCAACGCGATGTGGGAGCACCCTGACCAGCGGCAAAGGGCCCGGAAGGTGCTGCGCAAATGGGCCAAGAGCTCCAGGGAATCGCTTCGCCGCTCCAGCAGCCACGCGTTCCTGTATCTCGCCAGCCGAGTGGAAGAGAATGGCACACCGTCCCTGCTGGTTGCAGGGGGCGACTACGAGAACGATCTTCCTTGGATCATCCAGAGTTGGCGCACTGCCCTGGAGTACGACGCTGCCCCTGAGAGCGCGATCGACGCGTTCAAGGTGTGGATGGAAGCGTTGGCCACTGTTCCTGACCAGCACGACACTGTGTTCGGCATTCTCGCCCACGCGGTTCACGACGCCCCTGAGGACAACAGTGCTGTCCGGTTCCTGAGCCTGAACCGGCTGGCTAGTCACTGGGAACCGTCCGAGCCGAGGAAGCCACTGACAGAACGTGCCCGCTTCCGTGACTCGCTAATCGACTGGGTCAGGGCCGCGGACCCCACCACCAACCCGGGAACCGGCTCCAGTGTTTCGCAGCCGTAGTTCGGAGGCGCGAGACGGAGCTCTGCACGTTGCCGGTACGGTGCCGAGCTCGGCTGAATGCTATCGATTCCAGTTCGAGGCCACAGGCCACTGGCGCGACTCGCCCGGACCCGACCGGCATCACGATCCTGAGGCCGCTGCGGCGGACCACGTTCTCACCGTCATCCGGAAGATCGCGGGAGCCCACGCGTTGCCCGACGCGCTGACCGTGGAGAAACGCGTCAATGCTCACTTCGGCCTGCCGACCCCTGTGCCGGGTATGCCGGTATCCCTCAGCTGGGCATCTGTACGACTGTGGGGGACATCCGACGACGTTGATCGCGCCGCACAATCCGCGCAACGCATCTATGAGCACAACCTGAAGGAGGAGCAACACCGGCGAGAGATCGAACTCAGCGAGTCGTTTCGGGACGCACTGCGCAAGGACCCGAGCTTGGCGCTTGCCCACCTTGCCCTTCGGCACCCGCAGGGCCTGTCGGCAGGAGCCATCGATCAAATCGACCAACTCATCGTCAGGATCGCGTCCTGTGACCCGGCCACCGCCTGGGTCGCAACGGCCAAACTCCTCCAGGAACTCATCGGCGGCATGAAGCCGGACACCACAGCCCACCTTCTTGATGAGCTTGCGTCTCTCGCTGCTCGATTCGGCCAATCAAAGGCTGCCGACAGCCTGCGAAGTCATCGTCGGCAGGCCGAGCCGCAGCAGAAAGACCCCCGTTAGCCAGGAACGTCGCCCAGGTCAGCTCTCGTTAGAGTGCCGTGATCGTCAAGACGCCTCTGGCGCCCTGGCAATCACGGCACTACTCGGCCAACCACCGGTGCTGGTCAGGCTGCCATGGCCGGCAGCGCACGCAGGCGCTCGCGGAACTCGGCGACGGCGGGTTCGGTGCCGTACGGCTTGAGGTAGCCCTCGAACTTGGTGAGGCGGCTCACGGCGCGGCCGGAGTGCACCTTGGTTTCGAGGAGGTCCAGGCCGCGGTTGGCGGCGTCGAGGGCGCCGTCGAGGTCCTTGCCGGCGAGGCGGGCGGTGGCGAGGCGGCCGGAGCGGACGGCCTGGTCACGGGGGACTGCGTGGTCGATGGAGGAGGCGAGGGCGCTGGTGGCGCGTTCGACCTGGCCGGCGCGGAGCATGACCTTGCCCTCGGTGGAGCTGAGCTGGGCGTCGCCGTACCAGGAGAGCCAGCTCGGGAGGTGGTCGCTGCCGTTCTTGGCCCAGAGGTCGTGGGCGCGGTTGAGGGCGGAGCCGGCCTTCTCGTGCTGGCCGTCGCGGGAGAGGCTTTCGGCGTGGTGGAGTTCGAGGTAGCTGCGGACGCCGGGCTGCATGGTCGAGGGGGTGTTGGCGAGCGCGGTCTCGACCTGGGCGACGCGCTCGGCGGGGTTGCCGTTGTCGGAGAGGTGGACGCCCATCTCGGCGAGGAGGAAGGCGCCGAGGGCGTCGTCGCCCACGGTCTTCGCGGCGCGCAGGGCGCCGAGGTAGTACTGCTGGCCGGCCGAGCGCAGGCCGCTGTCGTAGGCCATCCAGCCGGCGATGTAGTTGACCTGGGCCGCGAGCCCGTAGAGGCGGGCTTCGACGGCTTCGGTGTGGCGGCCGTGCTTGAGCAGGCTGGTAATGATCGCGAGGTCGCCGCGAGCCTGCTCGATGAGGCGGGCGCCGCCCATCTGGGCGTCCAGGGTCTGGAGGGTGGCGACGCGGGCGTCGAGCGTGTCGACCATGGAGTCGGTCACCTGGTCGCCGTTGAGGGCGGAAGCGAGGGCGGGCGAGGCTGAGGCCCAGCTCGCGGCGACGGTGGCCATGGTGGCCCCGGTGATGGTGAGAAAGCCCCGCCGATCCATATGACCACTCCTGACCAGTTCCACCAGTACGTCCACGGTACCGGCCTTCGTCCACGGCGCCATGATGCCGGTCACCTCCCAGACCGGGAGCCATCGCGGCCACGGATTGGCAACCAGCGTACGGGGATTGACGTCAAGGAGGTCGGCCAGAACGTACTGGGCGTCCGGCTCGGGCTCCTGGCCCTGCTCCCACTTCCAGACCAGCGTCCGGTTGGTTGCCAGGCGGATCTTCAATGCGGCGCCGCGCGCGCACATCATCCGCGCGAACTGGATCTTCCCCCATCCGCGTAACTGCAGCAGGTAGGTGAGCGGGTGGACTGCCAGAACGTCTTCGCTCATCTCAACCCCCGGCTTTGTAGGCCCTGTTGGTGAGCGTACTGGTACCCGCTGCGGCGCGGGCGATCTCGGAGAGAAACCCCCTGGAAACGTTCCGCGACGCTCGGTGACGTCGAGACGCTGGATCCGCTCACCCGAGGAGATCGGAGCGGACCCCGGCCATGGACGCAGTCGAACACTCGCAGCAAAGCCGCCACCGCGGCGCGCACCAAGACCCGGTGGGGAGAGCACTCGCCGTGGTGTGGGGACTGGGCCACGTCGTCACGCTCGCGCTGCTCGGGATCGTCGCCCAGCACCAGCTCGATGCAGAGCACCAGTTCGCGGCGCCGCCGGCTCGCGCACTCCCGGATCGGGAGCCGATCGTCTGAGGCCACCCCGGTTCAGTTCGCCGTCCGTCTACGAGTTGGAGGAGAAACACCGTGCCTCGCCTGAACACAGCACAGCCCCGGGGAACGGCAGCAACCAGCGCGTTCGCCCGCCGTACCGCAGTCGTCACCGGGGCCGCCGGGTTCATCGGCTCGCACTTGTGCGAGCGACTGCTGGACCTGGGCGCCAAGGTGGTCGGCGTCGACAACCTGCTGACCGGCCGCCTTGAGAACCTTTCGAGCCTCCGCTCGTCGGAGGGGTTCGGCTTTCAGACCGACGACGTGAGCCGGCCGTTCGCCGTGGCCGGGCCGGTGGACTTCGTCTTCCACCTGGCCTCGCCCGCGTCGCCCCTCGACTACGCCCGCCACCCGCTGGCCACCTTGAAGGTCGGCGCGATGGGCACGCTCAACACCCTGGAGCTGGCCGAGGTCAAGCGTGCCCGGTTCCTGCTCGCGTCGACCTCCGAGGTGTACGGCGACCCGCTCGTGCACCCGCAGCCGGAGCGGTACTGGGGCAACGTGAACCCGGTCGGGCCCCGGAGCGTGTACGACGAGGCCAAGCGGTACGCCGAGGCGCTGACCTCGTGCTTCCAGCGCTCGGGCGACGCCAGCGCTCGGATCGTGCGGATCTTCAACACGTACGGGCCGAGGATGCGCGCCGACGACGGGCGCGCGGTGCCCGCCTTCATCCGGCAGGCACTGACCGGCGAGCCGATCACCGTGGCCGGCGACGGCAGTCAGACCCGTTCCCTGTGCTTCGTGGCCGACACCATCGAGGGCCTCCTCGCCGCCGCCACTGCGGAGCACACCGACCCGGTGAACCTGGGCAACCCGCACGAGATCACCATGCTCCAGCTCGCCGAGGAGATCAGGGCGCTCACCGACTCCTCGTCCACGATCATGTTCGTCCCGCTGCCCGCCGACGACCCGAAGCGCCGCTGCCCCGACATCGCCTCGGCCCGTGCCCACCTCGGCTGGGAGCCCACCACCCACCTGCGCGACGGCCTGCGACAGACCCTCGACTGGGCTGAGCAGCACTTCCCCCGCGAGGCCGCTGCCGCCGCTACCCGAAGGAGTGCCCCGTGAACACCGACTCCCGCCCGCTGCCCGCACTCGTCTGCGGGGTCGACGACGGCTACGCCCGCCCGCTGCGGACGCTGATGCAGTCGATCGCCTCCGCCCATCCCGGCGCCGTCGAGGAGCTTCGCCTGATCGTCCTCGACCAGCAGATCAGCGAGGCCAACCGGGAGGCGATCCTGCGGGACGCCGACCGGATGGGCCTGCGGACCGAGCTGCGGCCGGCGCCCACGACCGACCCGCGCTACCCGGTCTCCGATTGGGTGAGCGGCGCGGTGTACGTGCGCCTGGCGATCCCGGAGGTCATCCCCGACGAGCGGCGGGTCCTGTACCTGGACGCCGACACCCTGGTGCTCGGGGACCTGCGGCCGCTGCTGCGGCAGTCCCTCGACGGTCGCCCGGTCGGCGCCGTTCGAGACCCGCAGAACCCGGTCCTCGGCCGCGGCATCCAACTGCCGGGCTGGGACCAGCTCGGAGTCCCGTACGGCCGGGACTACTTCAACAGCGGCGTCATGCTCATGGACCTCGACCGGTGCCAGCAGCTCGGCGTCTTCGAGCGGTCGAGGCAGTTCTTGTCCGAGCACCCGGACAAGGTCCGGTTCTGGGACCAGGACGCGCTGAACTGGGCCGTCGACGACAACTGGCACCGTCTGGAACGGCGTTGGAACACCTTCGCCATGTCCCCGCAGGCCGCCCAGCCCGGGTTCGTCCACTACGCCGAGGAGGACAGCCCACTCGCCCAGCTCCTGGAGGACGAGAAGACGGCCGCCCTGGTGCACTTCGCCGGGCCCGCCAAGCCCTGGCAGGACGACTACCCGGAGTGCCAGCTCCGGGGCACCTACCGGCTGTTCCACGACTTCATCGGCTCGGGAGGAGTCGAGTGAGCGCGCGGAAGCCGTTCTGGCGGCAGCCGTCCTGGTGGATCGCCGCCGCCGTCGCCGCGCGCAATGCGAACGGTCTGCGGCACGTCCGCCGGACGCTGGCCTGGGCCGACCAGCCCGCCACGGTCTCGGAGGCGGAGCCGATGGTGCTGCACGTCGTCATCCCGGTGCTGCGCGAGCAGCAGCACATCGCCGGTGCCCTGGCGTGGTTCGTGCCGCTCCTGCGCGACCTTCCGGGCTCGACGCTGACCCTGGTGTCCACGGCACGCGAGGACCGCGAACGCGAACACCTCTCCGCCCGACTTGCGGGAGCGACGAAGGCCGACCTCACGGTGGAGCGCTTCCCGCAGCTGACCGGCGAGGAACTGACCGCTCTCGCTGAAGCCTTGGCCGCGACCGGAGAGCGTGCGCTCACTGCGGTAACGGCTGCCGAGGCTCTTTCGGCCTTCCCCACGACGGCGGACGTCATCGTGGACGAGATCGCGTGCATCCGGGGGCAGGCGGTGCGGCACGTCCACTACGAGGGCGACGGCCGGAAGGCCGGCCAGGTGAACGCCGCCGTCGACCAGCTCGCGGCCGACTCCAGGGAGGAGCACATCGCCGTCTACGACGTGGACTCCCGGCCGAGCCGCGAACTGCTCCTGCGAACCGCCGAGTTCCTGGCCCGCGGCCGGGTGGAGGACGGCGAGCTGCCCCGCGTCGTCCAGCAATCCGCTCGCTTCGCCACCCAGGCCGCCGCCGACACCTGGTGGGAACGGAGCCTGTGCCGGGGCGCCGCGCGAGCCCAGACCCTGTGGACCCTCCGCCGCGAGATCCCCAACCTCCGCCGGTACGCCGGCTCCGCCCGCCGAGCGCGGAGCCGGCGGGGCCTGGCCCAGACCGTTGGCCACGGCCTGCTCGTTCGCGCCGACGTCTTCCGGGAGGTCGGCGGCCTGCCCACCTTCACCGTGCTCGACGATGTCGCCTTCGGCTACCGGCTCACCCTGGGCGGAATCCCGGTCGACAGCCCTCCCCTTCACCACCACGGTGCCGGCGGCCGAGCACCTGCCTGAGCTGCTGTCCCAGAGCGGTCGCTGGTTCCAGAGCTACCTCGACTACCCACAGTGCGCCGCCCGCTGGCACGCCCAGGGCCACGGCAGCCGCCTCGACCACGCGGCGGCCCTCGCCATCGGCACCTACCGGGGCATGGCCTGGCTGCTGGTCTCGCCCGCGATGGCCGCCTGCCTGGCTCTCGCGCTCGGCCCGCGCACGCGCCTGCCCGTTCGGGCCACGGCTGCTGCCGCGCTCTGGACAGCCACCGTCGCGCCGGTCCGCCAGCTGGCCAAGGCCGAGGGTCGGCCGCTGACCGTACGGGAGACCGCCGTACAGAGCGCGGAGACGCTAGCTGGCCTGCTGCTCAAGAGCATCGGCCCACTGACCGCCCTCGGCCGCTGGGCCGTCACCGGCACCAGACGCACGGCCCTCGCCCCCAAGAGCAACCGCCGCGCGGCCCCACCCACCACCTCGGACATGGAGACACCGTGATCCTCGGCATCGAGGGCGTGAGCTGCGTCGGCAAGACCACGCTGGCCGCCGCACTCGCCACCCACCTCGGCGAGCCCGCCGTCATCCCCTGCTACTACCACGCCAGCCCCGACCCCTCCCGGCTGCCGAAGCCCGAACCCTTCACCGCCGAGCACCAGTTGGCCAACATCGCCCAGTTCCTCGATGTCGAAGACCTCCGGCTCGCCCGAACGCTGCTGGCCCTCGCTGAGGGGCGGGATGTGATCCTCGACCGCACCGTGGACACCCTCCTCGCCCACGCTCACGCGGTCGGCTGGATGCACGACTTCGACTGCGATGCCCAGGCCCAACACGCCGTCACCAGCCGGGCCGTGGCGATGCCCGACCTGACCATCGTCCTCACCGCCGATCCGGATGTGCTCGCCCGCCGTGCCCGCCTGCGCAAGGGCATGCCGACGATCTTCTACGACCGCCACTTCAGCGAGCACTTCAACGCGTACTTCGACCAGCCGCTCGCCCCGGCCGTCGTGCGGCTCGACACCACCACCGGCTCGCCCGAGGAGCTCACCGCACGCGCCCTCGACCACATCCGCCGCCACCAGGCCGACAAGCACCCGCTGCGGGAGGCATCGTGAAGGCCGCCTTGGTCGGCTGCGGCGCCATCGCCAGCCGCTGGATCCGCTCCCTGCTCGCGGACCGCCGCATCGAGATCGTCGTCCTCGTCGACCCCGATCACCAGGCGGCACAGGCACTCGCGGACCGGTACGAGCTGAGCCCCGCGTTCTCTGCGACGCTCGAGGACGCGCTCGCCCTGGCCCCGATCGATGTAGTCGTCAACCTCACCCCGCCCGACCATCACTACCCCGTCAGCCGCGAGGCCCTCTCCCACGGACTCCACGTCCTGACCGAGAAGCCCCTGACCCTGAACCTGCCCGACGCGCTCGACCTCGTCCACCTCGCGCAGGAACGCGGCCTGCTGCTGGCCGTCATGCAGAACCGAGGCGCCGACCCCGGCTTCCTCGCCTTCCGCGACATGACCCGTCACGGCGGCTTACCGCCCTTCACCATCACCGCCGACACCCTCGTCACCCTCCCCGGCCCCGGCTTCCGCAGCAGCCAGCACCTGCCCGTCACTACCGACCTCGCCGTCCACGCCTTCGACCAGGTTCGCGCCCTGATCACCGCACCGCCGACCGAGATCGCCTGCATCGAGACGCCGACCGGGTTCCTCGCCCCGCACAGCTCGATCGCCGTGATCACCGTGCACTTCGCGGACGGCTCGCTGTTCACCTACCGGGGCGGGTACATCGTGGACCCGTTCCTGCGAACCAACGCCAACGGCGAGTGGCGCGTGGAGGCACGAGGCTTCGCCGCCCGATGGGCACCGGACCCCGCCGCCAATCCGGGGCTGGCCGAGGCCGGACCGCCGGCCTACCAGCGGTGCATCGCCGCCATGGTGGACGCCCTCCACCAGCCCGGCCCCGTTCCCGTACCCGCTATCGACAACCTCGGCTCCATCGCCCTGCTGGACGCCGCCCTGCAGTCCGCCGCCAGTCGCCGTCCCGCCCCGGTGCCGGAGGTCCCCGATGCCCGCCCGTGACACCACCATCGCCCGACCCCACCCGCTGCTGCTCGACGCGCTCACCGCAGCCGGATTCGACAGCACCGACGCGCAGTTCACCCCGCTGAGGTCCGGAACGGACAGCCTCCCCTTCGCCGCCACCACCCACGACGGCAACGAACTGGTCGTCAAAGTCCGCAGAGCCGGAAGCCGCTCGCGCTACCCGACCGCCGCCTGGGCCTCGGTCCGAATGAGGGAAGCGGGCATCCCGGCTGCCCAGATCCTCTGGCACAGCATCGAAGCGTGCGTCGAGACCCGCTGCCTGGGCCGCCCGATCGAAGCGGAGCCGCCGAGGCCGGAGGACCTGGACGCCGCCACCCGAGCCGGTGAGATCCTCCGCCGCCTGCACACCATCGAGGTCAGCAGCTTCGGCCAGCTCGACGGACACGGCATCGGCCAACACACCACCGTCCAGGGCTGGCTCCTCGCCCTACCCTCCCGCACCACACCGAACCTCGACGGCCTTGACCTGCCGGGGCTCCTGAACCGCACCCGCTTCGTCCTCGAAGCCGGAGCCAACCACCTCCCGACCACGGCGCCCAAGCTCCTACACGGCGACTGGGTCGGACGCCACCTCTTCACCGACGACCGGCAGATCACCGGAGTCGTCGACCTGGAGAGCGTCCGAGGCGGCGACCCGCTGGCCGAACTCGCCGGCTGGTCCCTGCGCGAACCCGCCCCGATGACCGAGGCCCTCCTCGCCGGCTACTTCGACGGCCCGTTCCCCGCCGACAGCCTGCTGCCGCTCGTCCTGTTCCGCCTGCGTATCGCGGTCTCGCTCCTGCACTTCCACGCTGCCTGCGACGACCGGAGCATGCTCCGGCTGCGAGCCGAGCAGCTCCAGGCGGACCTCGACGACCTCGACCACGGCGAACTCACCGCCGTCCCGCGCATCGCCCCCGACTGCCGCTCCACCGAACGGCGACGCCCGTAACCCGCTCGGCCCGGAAGGACACCATGAACAACCCCAAGGTCACCCTCCCGTTTCCCCGCGAGCCCAAGTACGGACAGGCCGAGAAGAACGCCGTCCTCAAGCTCCTCGACGACGGGCACCTCTCCGAGGTCAATCGAGGCCCGGCCACCAACGCCCTCGAAGCCGCCTTCGCCCGCCTCACCGGCACCCGCCACGCGCTCTCGTTCAACTCCGGCACCGCCTCCCTGCACGCCGCGCTCCACGCGGTCGGCGCCAACCCCGAAGCCGGCGTCGCCGTATCGCCGATGACCTGGATCTCCGCCACCACCGCGGTCTTCCAGGCGGGCAGCTACCCCGTCTTCTGCGACATCGAGCCGGACAGCCCCAACATCGCCACCGCTGCGGTCGCGCGGGTCGCCGACACGTGCTCCGCCGTCCTCGCCACCCACACCTGGGGCATCCCCGCCCGCATGGACCAGCTCGCTAAGGCCACCGACCTGCCGATCGTCGAGGACTGCTCGCACGCCCACGGCGCCGTCTACCAAGGCCGGGCAGTCGGCTCCTGGGGTGCCGCCGGATGCTTCAGCCTCCAGGAGTCCAAGTCCGTCTCCGGCGGCGAAGGCGGCGTCCTCACGACCTCCGACCGCGAGATCTACGAGCGTGCCCTCACCCTCGGCCACCACCCCGTCCGGCTCGCCGCCGAGCTCACCCTCCCCGAGCTGAAGCCGTTGGCCGACACCGGAGCCGCGTACAAGTACCGGATGCCCGCCCTCTCCGCCGTCATCGCCCGCAGGCAGCTCCGCTCACTGCCCGACCGGATGCTCGCCGCCGAACAGAACCTGGCCACCCTCCGCAAGGCTCTGGAGGAGTACGACGCGCCCGTCGCCTGGCCCGCGATCGGCGAACTCTCCGTGCGTGGCTGGTACGGCACCCCGCTGACGATCAACACCCGCGTGCCCGATCCGAAGACGCTCCACGAGCGGTGCCGGGCCGCCGGGATCCCCCTCCGCTCCCAGTACGAGGACTGGACCCAGACGCCGCTTCTCCAACGTCCCGACCTGGTCGCCCGCTACTGGCCCCACCTTGCCGACAGCCCCTACCGGCCGCCGACCAGGGACGCGCTGCCGAACTACTACAGGGCCCGGCGCCAGATGATCGTCCTCAAGGTGCCGCAGATCCCAGCCCCGGACTACATGGAACAGGTCGCCGAAGCCCTCGCCACCGTCCTGGCCCGCACGGTACTCACGGCATAGCCGCGAACGCCTCCTGCACGTCCTCGCGCCGCTCGCTCCACCAGGCCAGGAAACGCTCGGCGGGCAGGAACAGGTGGTCGCACGAGTGGTCGTCACGGTCGTAGTGGAAGACCAACTGCCAGTAGTCCGACATGCGCTTCCACCACAGCCGCTCCACCGCGTCCGCCAGCGCCGGCACGGGGAGCGGCACCACCGACCGGTAGCCAGCCACGAACGCGGAGGTCCGCTCCAAGTCGAGGAAGCCGTCCTCACCGCCGAACTGCACCGTGGCGGTGCGGGCGACTTCCTCGCCGAACGGCCGGACCCGGATCCGGTCCCAGTCGATCACCCCAGCGATCACGCCGTCCCGCCACAGCACGTTCCGGTGCTGCACATCACCGTGCGTCCACCCCACCGGGCCGACCGCCACCTCGCCGACCGGATGCTCGCTCCCGTACTTCTCCAGCAGCAACTTGCGCTCGGCCAAGGCCGCCGTCGCTTCGGTGTCGAACGCGGTCCGGTTCTCCAGCCCCGCGATCACGGCGAGGAAGCGGTCCGCCTCCTGGTGAGCCGCAGCGGGCGTGGTCCCCGAGACAGTCACCTGCTCCGGCGCCTGCGGCAGCAGGCCGGCCAGCCGCTCACCGTTCAAGCTCCGGTGGATCCGACCAAGCAGAACACCGAGGTCACGGGCCTGCCCAATTGAGAGGGCCGTACCCGGCAGATGGCTACCCTCCGTCCACGGGATCACGCAGTACCCGCGGTCGGCGACCTCGACCACCGCATCCCCAGCCCCGGAAAGCCGTGCCCTGCCCACCGGCAGGCCGTCATCGGCCAGCGCCGACAGCACAGCAAGGTTCCGACGCGCCAAGGGCAACGGCACATCCATGATCCGCTTCAACGCGAACGAGCCTTCAGCCGTGTTCAGCCGCCAGTTCCCGTTCATCAAGCCATCCGACAGGAAGCGGCACTCCTGCACGTCGCCCAGCCCGAAGGCCTCGTCGAGAACCGGCAGATCTGCGGTGATCTCGCCGTATCGGGCGTTGCTCGTCGCTTCCGTCACCCCACGCAGGCTAGCGGAGCAGGGATGCGAACGCGGCCGGTTCGAGCAACAGCACCCCCGGTTGTTCGCTCGACGGGATGTGATCAAAACCGCTGCGGCAAAAGGACCTTGGTGTGGCGGATGACGTGGTACGTTCCGTGGTCCAACCGAAAATAGGCGACCCCGGCAGCGCGCCAACGCTCCGGGGTCCGGCAACAGGAGTGCAACCTCCCTATGCGCGTCCATCGTACCGAACACGTACGTAGGTTCACCGTGCTGCCCAACGGGCTACTGCAGGACCGGCGGCTGTCCTACACCGCCCGCGGTCTGCTCGCGGACCTCCTCTCCCGGCCTGACGGCTGGCGCGAGGACGGCCGGCACATGGCCGACTCCAGCCCGCAGGGGCGCGGGGCGATCCGCAAGGCTCTGAAGGAACTGACCGAGGCCGGATACTACCAGGTCGAGAAGATCCGCATGCCGGACGGGACGATCCGCACCGAGACCCACGTCTACGACACCCCGCAGTCGGCGGTGCCGGGTGTCCCCCGTCCGGTCTCCGGTGAGGCGAGCACCGGCCGTGCTGGCGTCCCTCTTGTAAAGAACCGGTACCAAGAACCCTCCCACCCCGCCGAGCAGGCCGACAAGCGATCGGCCACCAGCAGTGAGATCGCCGACCGGTCTGAAGGGCGGGAGGAGGGCCACACCATCGCCCAGGAGCCTCGAGCCATGCCGGATGAACAGGTCCGCGAGGCGGTGGCGACGCTGTTCCGGGTGATCCGCCCGGAGCCGCGCCTGCGGCTCGGCGAGGCCGAGGCCACCGAGCTGGCGCCACTCGTCGCCCAGTGGCTGGAGCGCGGCAGTACCGCCGCCGAGCTGTCCCAGGCCCTGCTGCCCGGCCTGCCCGTGCCCCTGCACTCCCCGGTCGGCGTGCTCCGCAGCCGCCTGCAGCGCAAGATGCCGCCCGTCCAGGCCCGACAGCAGCCCGTGAAGCCTCGATACGCCGAATGCGCCAAGTGCCATGACCCAGTCCCGCAGCCGGGCATCTGTGCCGCGTGTGCAGGCTTGTGCGGGCGAAGGCCCCAGGTCGATGATGGGGCGGTCGTGGCCACCAATGGAGCCGCGCGGGTCCGGGAAGCCATGCTCGCCGCCAGGCTGGCGTTGAGCGCCGCGTAGCTCGCTGTTGCAGGTGCCAGGTAGGTGGTTGATGTTGCGAATTCAGACGCCAATTCTCCCGGCGCCTCCTATGCTCCCGCTATGACAACCCGGTCCCGCAGCGTGTGGCAACAGATGCCCGCGAAAGAACGACACGCCATCAGTACATCCGTTGGTAACGCAGGTCTCCCTACCAGAGCACTGGCTCTGTATGCCCGATGGTGGCAGCTTGAGACCTGGCTGCGGTCGTTGCTCTATGTCGAACTCAGAGCTGCTCATGGCGTGGACTGGGCTTCGCACATCGGCCAGGGGGCTCTGTCTCGTCAGGAAAAAGACAAGCTTCGGACCTACATGGCCAGTCCAGACTGGGATGACCCGCTGGCTTATCTCGATGTGGGCAAGCTATTCCCCCTCCTGGATAGTTCCTGGGACTTGGTGGGACCCAGTCTGTTTGAACAGTCCGCCTTTCAGGGGCGAGTGAACGAACTCTTGGCGATCAGAAACAGAATTGGACATCTTCGACGCCCTCACGCTGATGACCTGAGTCGACTCGAACAAACATTGCGGGATCTGGAGAAGGGGGCGTTTGAGGCGCTGGCGTCCTACAATCGCGAAGCATACGTCGACGAGGACCTTCAAGACCCAGTAGTTGATTCGTGGGTCGTTGGTAACCATCGGACGGCTCGGCGTCTCATCAATCATGCGCAGAGTCAGTACGACACGGATATTCGGGTAACGTACACCAGACGCCCATGGGCTGGGCCGCTTGATTCTGGAGATCCAATTAGTGGATCGCCTGGTTACCTGTGGAGAGTTGACTTCGTTATGCGCGGTCGCTACCTGGACGTCCCAGCCCTTTGGCGTGACTCCTACCTGGACCGTTATGCGCGCAAACTGCTGGTCCATCTTATCGTGCGCCATGCGAGTGGCGTTTCCGTCGTTTTCCCGGCCGTTGACAATTCGGCGGAGATTTCGGATGCCATTGGCGACGTCTTCGACGCGGTTCTGACCAATTCGTCGACCTTCCCTGCAGGAGTGTCGCTGAACAGCGACGATCTCGCTCGCGTTCCGCCGCTTGACCCCCGGGTCCAGATGGGCACTGGCTGGACGATCGTTGACGACACAACTGTGCCGATTTCCATTTTCGCCGCGTAGCACCTGTGCGGCGTAGAAGTGCCAGGAACAGTGATGAGGTAGATCGTGCTCTCGGTGCTAACCCGCCTGGACCGATCTGATGGCCGAGTGCCAGGGCAAGTCTCGCGGGAGTGGACCGGGCCGGCCACCAGAATGCCTCGTGCAGGGCACATCCGGGGCACATGAGGGTCAAAAGTGCCGCTGACCAGTGCGAATTGCTGAAGGTAGTTTCGCCTGGTCAGCGGCACTTTTGTGGCCGAACCCGCAGGTCACGGGCTTGCGGGGGTCAAAAGATCCTCGAGTGGCAGGACGGCGCCTTGTTGCGGGCAGCGTCCTGACACGGCGAACCGGTGACGACGGACTGATACGACGGACTGATACGACGAACGCCGGGGGTGCGGACCGTGGTCCGCACCCCCGGCGTTCGCCCGGGTGCAGGGGTCAGCTGTGCGCGCCGGCCTTGCGGCGGCGCAGGACGAACACGGTGCCGGCGCCGGCCGCCAGGACGGCGGCGCCGCCGAGGGCGATCGGCAGGGTGTTGGAGTCGGCACCGGTCTCGGCCAGGTGCGGGCCCGCCGACGGCGAGGCGGAGGCCGAACCGTGGCCGGCGGCCGCGGGGGTGCTGCTGGCGCCACCGGCCTCGGCGACCCGGAACTTGCCCTCGAAGGGGTTGTAGAACTGGGTGCAGGCGTTCGGCTTGTCGTTGGCCGGAGTGGGCACCTTGTCGTTGTCGAACGCGTCGGAGCCGGCGTCGTAGTTGGCGCCGTAGTTCCCGACCGGGGCCTTGGCGGTGGCGGCGATCCGGACCTGGTAGGTGATCTTCTCGCCCTTGGCCAGCTTGATGTCCGGCGACTGGAGGTCGCGGTCGTCGAGCTTTGCGGGCTTCCAGCCGGAGCCGGTGTTCAGCTGCACGTCGAAGAACTCGGTGCTCCACTGGACGGGGTAGTCCCCGTCGAACTCGTCGGTGACGTAGAGCGAGTTGTGGACGACGGGCAGATCGACGCCGCTGTTGTTCTGCCAGGTCACGCTCAGCTCGGCGGCCGGTCCGCCCTTGACCAGGGTGGTGCCGTACAGGCCGGAGCCGGTGACCTTGAGCAGCGGGCTCTGGTAGACGCCGCCGTGGCATCGCATGCTGTTGGTCGGGGTCGGCATCGGCAGGGTGGACGGCCGGTTGGTGGGGGTGGCCGTCGCGGTGTGGCTGGGGGTGGTGCTCGGAGTCGCCGTGGCGGGGGCGCTCGGGGTGGTGCTCGGGGCCGGGGTGCTCGGCGCGGGGGCGCTCGGGGTGGCCGTGGTGGAGGTGGGGGGCGGGGAGGAGGGGACTCCGACCGCGCTCGCGCTGACGGCGCCGACCGTGGTGCCGAAGGAGAGCGCCATCAGCGCGGACGCGGCCAGAAGGCGAGAAGAGCGCACGTTGAGAAGCTCCAGATTGGGATAAATGGGGTTGATTTCGGGCGACTTGAGGCCTCCGGCAGGGCCGTCGGCGCTGGTCGCGCCCGCGAACCCTACCGGTTGCGGATGGCTGGTTTCGATCGGATTTGGCGCTAAGTGATCGATGCTGCCCAGCACGCCTGTTCGGCCACCGGTTGCCGGGGTGGCCGGAGGGCCGGACGATGGCCGCATGAAGCACCAGATGCGAGCCGAGTACGGGGCCGGGGGTGCGACCGGCGGGGTGCGGTTGTGGCACATGGTCCGGGGGGTGGAGAGCGTGGCGATGTGCGGCCGGGAGCTCGACCCGGGCGCGCAGGTGCGGGAGCCGGTGGACTGGGGCAAGACACCGGAACTGTGCTGCCACACCTGCGGGGCGTACTACCTGCGCGAGACGCCGTACCTGTCGGCCGAACACCAGTAGTGCGGCTAGTGCGTCAACGGGTGGTCTACCGTGATCGGCATGGAGCAACCCCTCGCCCGGCCACGGTCGTTGACCCGTGAGGCCGCCGGGCTGCGGTCCGGCGCACCGGGCCTGTCCGAGCACGTCGACCGGTTCTGCGGGCTGGTCGAGCGGGTGGATCCGCTGATCCACGCGTTCGTCCCGGAGCCGGGGCGGCACGAGCGGCTGCGCGCGCAGGCGCGGGCGCTGGCCGCGCGGTACCCCGAGCCGGCCGGGCGTCCGCCGCTGTACGGGGTGACGGTGGGGGTCAAGGACATCGTGCACGTGGACGGGCTGCCCACGCACGGCGGTTCGGCGCTGCCGCCGGGAGTCCTGGCGGGGCCGCAGGCCGTGGTGGTGGACCGGCTGCGGGCGGCCGGGGCGCTGGTCGCCGGCAAGACGGTGACCGCCGAGTTCGCGGCGAGCGCGCCGGGACCGACCCGCAACCCGCACCATCCCGGGCACACCCCGGGCGGCTCCAGCAGCGGGTCGGCGGCGGCGGTCGCGGCGGGGCTGGTGCCGCTGGCGGTCGGCACCCAGACGGTGGGATCGGTGATCCGGCCCGCCGCGTACTGCGGGGTGGTGGGCTTCCGGCCCACGTACGGGCGGATCCCGACGGCCGGGGTGATCCCGAACGCGCCGAGCTTCGACACCCTGGGGGTGTTCACGGCCGACCTGGCCGGGGCGGCCCTGGCGGCCGCACTGCTCTGCGACGACTGGCGCGGCGACGACTGGCGGGGCGGGCCGGCGGCCGGGGGCCGGCCGGTGCTCGGGGTCCCGGACGGCGCGTACCTGGAGCGGGCCGAGCCGGCGGCGCTGCGCGCCTTCGAGGAGAGCCTGGAGCGCCTGGCGCAGGCCGGCCTGACGGTGCGCCGGGTGCCGCTGTTCCCGGACTTCGCCGGGATCACCCGGCAGTTGCAGACGATCAACCGCTTCGAGCTGGCCCGCGGCCACGCCGACTGGTTCGCCCGGTTCGGCGGCCTGTACCGGCCGGAGACGGCGGCGAGCATCCGGGTCGGCCAGGGCGTCGCGGCAGAGGACCGGGCGGCCGCGCTCCAGGCCCGGGAGCGGTTGCGCGAGCGGGTCGCCCGGGCGACCGCCGAGGCCGGAGTGGACCTGTGGCTGGCGCCGTCGGCGACCGGCGGGGCGCCGGAGGGCCTGCACACCACCGGGGACCCGGTGATGTCGCTGCCGTGGAGCTACCTGGGCCTGCCCGCGCTGAGCCTGCCGGCCGGGCGGACGGCGGAGGGGTTGCCGCTGGGCCTCCAGGTGGTCGGCGCGGCGGGCGGCGACGAGCGGCTGCTGGCCCAGGCGGCTTTCCTGGAAGGGGCGCTGGGCGGAAAAGCCTAGGAGCCTGCTAGGCGAGCGCCGGGTCGGCCGGGTCGGTGGCCTCGGCGCGCAGCAGGCGCAGCAGGAGGCGGCCGGCCCGCTGGTAGGGGGTGTCCTCGTCGTGCAGCACGGCCTGGGAGTTGGCCGTCTCCAGGAGGGCGATCAGGGCGAAGGCGAGGTCGTCGAGGTCGGTGCCGGGCCGCAGGCCGCCGGTGGCGCGGGCCTCGGCGAGGGCGTCGGCGATCACCTGGCGCCACTCGCGGGCGCAGTCGGCGAGGGCGTCCCGGACGGCGCCGGGGCGGGCGTCGAACTCGGCGGTGACCTCGTAGAAGAAGCAGCCGCCGGGGAAGACCCGGGCCCGGGAGTAGGCGAGCCAGCTCTCGCAGAGGGCGCGGGCCCGGGCGAGGCCGGGCGGGGTGTCGGCGACCGGGGCGACGACGGCGTCGGCGAAGATGCGGCGGGCGGCGCGGACGGTGGCGAGCTGGAGCTCCTCCTTGGAGCCGAAGCCGGCGAACACGCCGCTCTTGCTGAGCCCGAGGTCGGTGGCGAGGCGACCGATGGAGAGCGCGCCGAGGCCTTCGACGGAGGCGATCGCGACGGCGCGGTGCAGCACCGCCCGGCGGGTCTCCTCACCGCGCAGGACCCGTCCGTCCGTGGTCGATCCGGCCATCGGCCACCTCAGTTCTCGTCGTCGCCGTCGCCGTCGCGGTGCGTGCCGCCAGGGTAGCCCGGGGGTGGGCGGCGGACTCCTCGCCCATAAAACTGCACGAACGATCGTGCTAATATCCGAGCCCAGCACGGCCCCCGCACCCCGGCACGCCCGTCCGCACCGACAGGGAGACCGCATGGACCCGGCCCTCGCACTGGTTCGCACCGCCCTCAACACCACCTCGCACCTGGCGCCCCGGCTGGCCGGCCGCGCCGCGTACGAGCTGTTCCAGCGTCCGCTGCGGCGCAGCGCCGTCCGCCCCGCCGAGCGGGAGACCCACCGGCAGGCCACCGTCGAGCGGATCACCGTGAACGGCAAGGACGTCGTCGTCTACCGCTGGGGCGACGGCACCCGGCCGGTGCTGCTGATGCACGGCTGGCGCTCCCGCGCCTCGCGCTTCGCCCCCTACGTGCCCCGGCTGCGCGCGCTCGGGCTGAGCCCGGTCGCCTTCGACGCGCCGGGCCACGGCGACTCCGGCGGCCGGGCCACCACGGTGCTGGAGTACCGCGCCATCGCCGGGCAACTCCAGGACGGCTACGGCGGGTTCGAGGCGATCGTGGCGCACTCGCTCGGCGTGGCCGGGGCGTTCCTGGCGCTGCGCGAGGGAGTCCGGGCCGGGCGGCTGGTCGCGCTCGCCGGGGTCAGCGAATTCGCCTACCTGCCGGGCGCGTTCTGCGCCGGGCTCGGCCTCGGCCCGGTGATCGAGCGGGACCTGCGGCACCGGATCGAGCACGAGCTGTTCGCCGGCACCGAGGACCCGTGGCGGCGCTTCGACGCCGCGCACCGGCCCGAGGAGGTGTCGCCGCCGATCCTGGTGGCGCACGACGAGGGCGACGACGTGGTCGGAATATCGCACGCGCGGCGCCTGAAAGCCGCGTACGGTGACCGGCTGGAACTACTGGTCACCCGAGGGCTCGGCCACCGCCGGATCGTCGCCGAGCCCACCGTCATCGACAACGCGATCGGCTTCCTGTCGGCCGGTCAGGAGGTCAGCGCCGCATGAGCCGTGCCGGAGAGCTCGTCGAACTGCACGCCCGGTCCCTGGAGTTGGCCGCCGAAGTGGTGGACGGCCTGCGGTCGGACCAGCTGGAGCTGCCGAGCCCGTGCGCGGGCTGGACGCTGCGCCGGCTGATGGAGCACATCGTCGGCCAGCACCAGGGCTTCGCCGCGGCCGCCCGCGGCGCCGGGCCCGACCTCGCGCTCTGGGCCGACGCCCCGGTCGGCGACGACCCGGCGGGCGCCTTCCGCCGCACGGGCGCCGAGCTCACCGAGGCGTTCCGCGAGGCCGTGGCGGCCGGGCGCGAGGTCTGGCTGCCGGAGATCCAGCACGGCGGCCCCTTCCCGCTGGCGCACGCGGTCGGCTTCCACCTGCTCGACACCCTGGTGCACGGCTGGGACGTCGCGGCCGCGCTCGGTGTCCAGGCCCCGTTCACCGCCGTCGTGGACGGAGACGAGGCGCTGGCGGCGACCCTGCTGGCGGTCGCCGGGGCCGTCCCGGCCGCGCCGGAGAACCGGGTGCCGGGCAAGGCGTTCGCGCCGCGCCTCGAACCGGGTGCGGCGGGCGGCCGGTTCGACCGCGCGCTGGCCCTGCTCGGGCGTGACCCGGCCTGGAAGGCCTGAAGCTTTCGGGTGCGGGCGGGCGCCGGCCTGGCGTCAGGCGTGCCGGCCGCCGCGCTGTTCGTCGGGGAAGCGCGGCCCGCCGATCAGGAAGAGCAGCGCGGCGGTCGGAAAGCCGGTCGAGGCGGCCACTAGCACGATGAACTCCCAGAACATCTCCTGCTCCTCGTCAGTCCCGGGCCGCCCGGACACCCGAAGGTGATCCCAAACCTGACAGGCCCTGATTGGCCGAATTGTCCGGTCGCTATTCGACGGTATGACCGGATTGCCCCGGCTGCCACCGGGCGGCGGGGACCGGCCCGCGCCACACCGGCGCAGGGGTCTGGGCGCGGGCCGGGGGCGGCGGCCACACTGTCGGGATGCAGCTACAGCTCGCAGGGGAAGCACGGCGGCCGGACCGCGAGAGCGAGGACTTCGCGGCGGCCTCGCCGGAGGCGCTGGTACTGCTGGACGGTGCGAGTTCGCCGGCCGGCCTGGAGTCCGGGTGCCGGCACGGAACCGCCTGGTACGTCCGCCGGTTGGGCGTGCACCTGCTCGCCCGGCTCACCGACCGGGTGGACCGCTCGATCGCCGAGTGCCTGGCCGACGCCATCGTGGAGACGGCCGCGCTGCACGGCGGCCGCTGCGACCTGGGCCACCCCAACACCCCCGCGGCCATGGTGGTGGCGGCCCGCCGGCACGGCGAGTCGCTGGAGTACCTGGTGCTCGGCGACTCGCTGCTGGTGCTGGAGTACAAGGACGGACCGCCGAAGGTGATCGGGGACAACCAGCGCTTCCCCGCTGGGGAGGAACTGCGCCGGCAGGTCTGGGCGACCGTCCCCGGCTCGGCCGAGCGGGCCGCGCTGCACCTGGAGTACGCGCTGGCCGTCCGGTCCGCCCGCAACCGGGGCAACGGTCCGTGGATCGCCGCGGCCAGCCCGAAGGCGGCCGGGCACGCGGAGACCGGCTTCGTCCGGCTGGAGCGGCTGCACGCGCTGGCCGCGCTCACCGACGGCGCCTCGCGCTTCACCGAGCGCTTCGGGCTGGGGAGTTGGGCGGACGTGCTGCGGCTGCTCGCCGAGTCCGGTCCGGGCGAACTGATCGCGCAGGTCCGCGAGGTCGAGCGGGCGGACGCCGCCTGCGAGCGCTGGCCGCGAGGCAAGGCGCACGACGACGCCTCGGCCGTCTACGCGCTGCTGTAGCGCGTAGACGGCAGAGGCGTCGGGGGCGGTGCGGTCACCGAGCTGGTGCCGTCACCGAGGGCGGTGCGGCCGCCCGGGATGGTGCCGTCAGTCGATCGGGTGGCCGAACCGGCCGGACTGGAAGTCCCGCATGGCCTGCTCCAGTTCGCGGTGGCTGTTCATCACGAACGGCCCGTACCAGGCGACCGGTTCGCGGATCGGCTGCCCGCCGAGCAGGATCACGTCCAGGTTGGGGTGGCGGGAGTCCTGTTTGGTGTCGGCGGTGATGGTGATGGTGTCGCCCTCGCCGAACACGGCCGCCTGCCCGGTGTGGACCGGGCGGCCCTCGGCGCCGACGGTGCCGTCGCCGTTGAGGACGTAGGCGAGCGCGTTGAAGTCCGGCCGCCACGGCAGGGTGACCTGCGCGCCCGGGGTGATGCTGGCGTGCAGCAGGGTTATCGGCGTGTGGGTGACGCCCGGGCCCCGGTGGCCGTCCAGCTCGCCCGCGATCAGCCGCAGGACCGCGCCGCCGTCCGGGGTGGAGAGCAGCTTGACGTGGCCGCCGTGGATGTCCTGGTAGCGCGGGGCGGCCATCTTGTCGGAGGCCGGGAGGTTGACCCACAGCTGGATGCCGTGGAACAGGCCGCCGGTGGCCACCAGCGACTCCGGCGGGGTCTCGATGTGCAGGATGCCCGAGCCGGCCGTCATCCACTGGGTGTCGCCGCCGCCGAGGTGGCCGCCGCCGCCGTGCGAGTCCTTGTGGACGAACTCGCCGTCGATCAGGTAGGTGACCGTCTCGAAGCCGCGGTGCGGGTGCCAGGGCGTGCCCTTGGGCTCGCCGGCGGCGTACTCCACCTCGCCCATCTGGTCCATCATGATGAACGGGTCGAGGTACTTGGTGTTGATCTTGGCGAAGGCGCGGCGGACCGGGAAGCCCTCGCCTTCGAAGCCCTCGGGTGCGGTCGCGACGGTGAGGACCGGCCGGGCGCTGGTGGCGGCGGGGTCAGGGGTGGCGACGCGCGGCAGGGTCAGCGGGTTGTCGACGGTCACGGCTGGCATGTCGGCCTCCTTCGGGGGGTTCCTCTGGCCTACGTCCACGAGGTTAGTTCAATTCTCAACAACAAGCAAGTTGAAAGTTGAACCATATGGTGACGAAGGAGCGCGGGGCTCCTCCTCCAGGATGGGTCAGCCGTACATGCGGCGCATGGTGAAGTCGACCATCTGCTCGACCGCCTTGGCGTCGAACACCATCCGGTGCTCGCCCTCCATGTCCAGCGCGAAGCCGTAGCCGGTCGGCAGCAGGTCCAGGACCTCGGCGCCGGTGACGGTGAAGTGCTTGGAGTCCTTGCCGGCGTAGCGGCGCAGCTCCTTCAGCGAGCTGAACATCGGGATCACCGGCGTCGGCGTGTTGTGCAGCGCCAGGAAGCCGGGCCGCTCGCCGCGCGGGCAGTGCACCTTCGAGGTGATGAAGATGGCCTGGAAGTCCTCGACCGCCATCGAGCCCGTGGTGAACGCCCGGACGGCGTCCGCCAGCGACGGCGGGGAGGGCTCGGGGTAGAGGGACTGCTGGGACGCCTGCGACTGCGCGCCGTAGGCGTCGGGGCCGGGCATGCCGTTCATGCCCGGCTGCGGACCCGCCTGCTGCTGGTAGGGGTCGCCCGGGTATGCGTTCTGGTCATATCCGTACACACGGACAGGCTATCGGGAGCGCACCCGCCCGTGCGGGCGTCGATCCTGACAAGGACTGGTCGTCCCGACTTGTGGGACGTGACCACGTTCATAGCGGATTCACCGCCAGGGGCTTGCCCAAGTTACCGCTGGGTAGCATCATGATGCGTACTGGTGGGTACGGGGCGCCCGAACGCGGCGGTCTCCCGGAAGCGACGAACCGGAGAAAACGGCCATGGGTCACTACAAGTCCAACCTGCGGGACGTGGAGTTCAACCTCTTCGAGGTGTTCGGTCGCGAGCAGGTCTACGGCTCCGGACCGTTCGCGGACATGGACGTCGAGACCGCGAAGAACATCCTGAGCGAGATCTCGCGCCTCGCCGAGAACGACCTCGCCGCGTCCTTCACCGACACCGACCGCAACCCGCCGGTCTTCGACCCCGAGACCAACACCGCGCCGGTCCCGGCCGCCTTCAGGAAGAGCTACCAGACCTACATGGACGCCGAGTGGTGGCGTCTGGGCATCCCGGAGGCGATCGGCGGCCAGGTCACCCCGTCCTCCCTGATCTGGGCCTACGCCGAGCAGGTCCTGGGCTCCAACCCGGCCATCTGGATGTACTCCTCCGGCCCCGCCTTCGCGGGCGTCGTCCACGACGAGGGCACCGAGGAGCAGAAGAAGGTCGCCCAGCGGATGACCGACCGCCTCTGGGGCGCCACCATGGTCCTCACCGAGCCCGACGCGGGCTCGGACGTGGGCGCCGGCCGCACCAAGGCGATCAAGCAGGAGGACGGCTCCTGGCACATCGAGGGCGTGAAGCGCTTCATCACCTCGGGCGAGCACGACATGTCCGAGAACATCATCCACCTGGTGCTGGCCCGCCCCGAGGGCGGCAAGCCCGGCACCAAGGGCCTGGGCCTGTACATCGTCCCCAAGTTCGACTTCGACTGGGAGACGGGCGAGCTGGGCGAGCGCAACGGCGCCTACGCCACCAACGTCGAGCACAAGATGGGCCTCAAGGCCTCGAACACCTGCGAGATGACCTTCGGCGCCAAGCACCCGGCCAAGGGCTGGCTGCTCGGCGAGAAGGTCGACGGCATCCGCCAGATGTTCAAGATCATCGAGTTCGCCCGGATGATGGTCGGCACGAAGGCCATCGCCACCCTCTCCACCGGCTACCTGAACGCCCTGGAGTACGCCAAGGAGCGCGTGCAGGGCGCCGACATCTCGCAGTTCCTGGACAAGACCGCCCCGCGCGTCACCATCACCCACCACCCGGACGTGCGCCGCTCGCTGCTCACCCAGAAGGCCTACGCCGAGGGCATGCGCGCGCTGGTCCTGTTCACCGCGTCCGTCCAGGACGACATGGTGGCCGCCGGCCTGCGCGGCGAGCGCGACGAGGCCGCCGAGCGCCTCAACGACCTGCTGCTGCCGATCGTCAAGGGCTACGGCTCCGAGAAGTCCTACGAGCAGCTCGCCCAGTCCCTGCAGACCTTCGGTGGCTCCGGCTACCTGCAGGAGTACCCGATCGAGCAGTACATCCGGGACGCCAAGATCGACACCCTCTACGAGGGCACCACCGCGATCCAGGGCCAGGACTTCTTCTTCCGCAAGATCGTCAAGGACGGCGGCCAGGCGCTCACCGCGCTGTCCGAGCAGATCCAGAAGTTCCTCGGCGCGGCCGAGGGCGGCGACGCCCTGGCCGCCGAGCGCGAGCTGCTCGCCAAGGCCGTCGGCGACCTGGACGCCATCGTGGGCAAGCTGCTGGCCGACCTCACCTCGGTCGAGCAGGACGTCAAGAACATGTACAAGGTGGGCCTCAACACCACCCGCCTGCTGCTCGTCTCCGGCGACGTCGTCGTCGGCTGGCTGCTGCTGCGTCAGGCCGCGGTGGCGCTGGCCAAGCTGGAGGCCGGCGCCTCGGAGAAGGACGTCCCGTTCTACCAGGGCAAGGTCGCGGCGGCCCGCTTCTTCGCCAAGAACGTCCTGCCGACCGTCGCCCCGCAGCGGCTGATCGCCGAGGGCATCGACAACGAGATCATGGACCTGGCGGAGGAGGCCTTCTGAGGCCCTCGCCCCACCCGTCACCCGCCGCGGTGCCCCCAGGGGCGCCGCGAGGGGCGTGACACCTCTCCGACCGCCTGACAGCACCCTCACGTCGAAGGGCCCGGCTCCCGCCGGGCCCTTCGGCGTTGCGGCCCGTCCGCCCCGCACCCGTCGCCGAGTTCGCCCGTTTCGCACCCGTTGTTCGGGGGCCTCAGGCGCCGGGCCGGGCATGGCGATGACCGTCCGCGACCGGCGCGGATCTCTGGGTGTACGGAGTTCGGCACGGCGTCACTTCACGGTTGTGTCCTCGTTCTGCATCCGTTGGGAGGTTCCGAATTCCCTGTCCGTGTACGGGCATATGCTCAAGGTGCGAAGCCGACTCCCCATCCGGCTTCAGCCCTCCCTCGACTCAGGAGCAGTATGTCGACCGCCGCCGCCCGCCAGGCATTCTTCGACCGGACGCACAGCGACGATCTGATCGCGTTCCTCGGCACCTCGCCGTCCCCGTACCACGCGGTCGCGAGCGCCGCCGAGCGGCTGGAGAAGGCAGGCTTCCGGCAGGTCGCCGAGACCGACGTCTGGGACGGCGCCGCCGGCGGCCGTTACCTGATCCGGGGCGGCGCCCTGATCGCCTGGTACCTGCCGGAGAGCGCCCGCCCCGAGACCCCGTTCCGGGTGGTCGGTACCCACACCGACTCGCCGAACCTGCGGGTCAAGCCGGTGCCGGACACCGGCTCGGCCGGCTGGCGCCAGGTCGCCGTGGAGATCTACGGCGGTGTCCCGCTGAACACCTGGCTGGACCGTGACCTCGGGCTCTCCGGCCGCCTCGCGCTGAAGGACGGCAGCTCGCGGCTCGTCCAGCTGGACGAGCCGCTGCTGCGGGTGCCGCAGCTCGCGATCCACCTGGACCGCCAGGTCAACGACGGCATGAAGCTCGACAAGCAGCGCCACCTCACCCCGATCTGGGGCCTCGGCCCGGTCGACGAGGGCTCGCTGATCTCGTACGTCGCCGAGCGTGCGGGCGTGGACGCCGCCGACGTGGCCGGCTGGGACCTGATGACGCACGACGTCCAGCCGGCCGCCTACCTGGGTCGCGACCGCGAGCTGCTGGCCGGCCCGCGCCTGGACAACCTGCTGTCCGTCCACGCCGCCACCGCCGCGCTGGCCGCCGTCGCCTCCGCCGAGGGCGCCGCCGACCTGCCGTACATCCCGGTGCTGGCCGCCTTCGACCACGAGGAGACCGGCAGCGAGTCGGACACCGGCGCGCAGAGCCCGCTGCTCGGCAACGTCCTCGACCGCACCGTCCACGCGCGCGGCGGCACCCCGGAGGACCGCGCCCGGGCGCTGGCCGGGACGATCTGCCTCTCCTCGGACATGGGCCACGCCGTCCACCCGAACTACGCCGAGCGGCACGAGCCGGGCCACCACCCGCTGCCGAACGGCGGGCCGATCCTCAAGGTCAACGTCAACAACCGCTACGCGACCGACGGCGTCGGCCGGGCGGTGTTCGCGGCCGCCTGCGAGAAGGCCGGCGTGCCGTGGCAGTCCTTCGTGTCCAACAACGCGATGCCCTGCGGCACCACCATCGGCCCGATCACCGCGGCGCGCCTCGGCATCAAGACGGTGGACTGCGGCATCGCGGCGCTGTCCATGCACTCGGCGCGCGAACTGTGCGGCGCCGAGGACCCGTACCTGCTGGCCAGCGCGATCAAGGCGTTCCTGGAGGGCTGATCCCCCCTCAACTGCGAAGGGGCCCGGCGGAGTACGCTCCGCCGGGCCCCTTCCGCGCCGGACGGGCTACTCCAGGCCGGCGAGCACCAGCGGCAGCCGGCGCGCGCCGTCGGCGACCAGCTTCACCGGCACGCCCCAGTCCTGCTGGTGCACGTGGCAGGCCGGGAACTCGATCTCCGGATCGTCGTCGCAGGACGCGGCCATCGCCGAGACGTGCAGCACGCCCTCGGCGACCTCCTCGGAGAGGACCAGCTCGCGCGACAGGTCGCTGTCCGCGCCCGCTCCGGAGACCAGCAGCTCGGGCGGGGTCGCGCTGACCAGCAGCCGGGTGGACGGGCCGTACCGCTCGTCCAGCTTCTGGCCGCTCGGCGCCGAGAACACCACGTCCAGCCGGAGCGCGCCCGGCGCGACCTCGGTGGCCGCCCGCCGGGTGCGGTGCGCGACCGACTCGACCCGCACCGCCTCCTCCGGCAGCCGCAGCCTGGTCAGCCGGTGCCGGGCCGACTCGACGACCACGATGTCCCCGTCCACCAGGACCGCGCCGGACGGCTCGCGCAGGTCGGTGGCCAGCGTGGTGACCTCGCCGCTCGCCGGGTCGAAGCGGCGCAGCGCGTGGTTGTAGGTGTCGCTGATCGCCACCGAGCCGTCCGGCAGCACGGTGACGCCCAGCGGGTGCTGGAGCAGCGCCTGCGCGGCCGGGCCGTCCCGGTGGCCGAAGTCGAAGAGGCCGGTGCCGACGGCGGTGTGGACCGTCCCGGTTCCACGTGCCCCCTCCGATCGGCTGAGCCAACGGATCGAGGAGGTCTCCGAGTCGGCCACCCACAGCCGCTCGCCGTCCGCCGAGACCGCCAGACCGGACGGCTGGGCGAACCAGGCCTCACCGACGGGCCCGTCCACCAGGCCCTCGTTGGTGGTGCCGGCCGCGACGCCGACCGTGCCGGCGGCCGGGTCGTACGCCCACAGCTGGTGCACGCCGGCCATCGCGATCCACACCCGGCCGTCGAACCAGGCGACGTCCCACGGCGAGGAGAGGTCCACCTCGCGGGCCGGGCCCTCGGTCGCCGAACCCTGCCACCACTGGCGGCCGGTGCCCGCCAGCGTGGTCACGGAGCCGTCCGCCAGCCGCACCCCGCGCAGCGCGTGGTTGACGGTGTCGGCCACGATCACGTCGTAGTCCGAGCCCGCCGGCAGCAGCGCCAGCCCCTGCGGCTCGCTGAACCGGGGGCTGGTGCCGTCCACCAGGCCGCGCTGCCCGTCGCCGATCCGGCGGACCACCGTCTCGCCGTCCTCGGCCAGCTCCACCAGCGAGTGGTGGCCGGAGTCGGCGACCAGGAAGTGCCCGTCGGGCAGCCGGACCGCCTTGCCCGGGAACTTGAGGTCCCCCGCGGTCGGCTCCGGCGCCACGTACGGGCCGTCGCCGCGGCGCAGCGTGCCCTTCGCCGCGTGCTCGGCCTCCAACTCCTCCACCAGCCGCGCGATCGCGTGCGCGTGGCCCTCGCCCGCATGCTGGGCGACCACGTACCCCTCCGGGTCGATCACCACCAGCGTCGGCCAGGCCCGCACGGCGTACTGCTTCCACGTCGCCAGCGCCGGATCGTCCAGCACCGGGTGGTGCACCTCGTACCGGGCGACCGCGTCCACCACGGCCTGGTGGTCCGCCTCGTGCACGAACTTCGGCGAGTGCACCCCGACGATCACCACGGTGTCCCGGTGCTTCTCCTCCAACTCCCGCAGCTCGTCCAGGACGTGCAGACAGTTGATGCAGCAGAACGTCCAGAAGTCTAGTACGACACACTTACCTCGCAGGTCGGCAAGCTTGAGTTCCTTGCCGCCTGTGTTGAGCCATCCACCGGCGCCGACCAGCTCGGGGGCGCGGACACGTGCACGAGAAGCCATGCACACATCCAACCCCATCGGGTCGTGGAAGCATTCCGTACGGCCCATGGAGGGGAGCGACAGCCGGCTGAGGACAGGGGTGAGGCACGTCAGAAGCCCAGGAGAGCGCCGGGGGGCTCACGGAGCGTGCTGCTGGTGCCGCCCGAGGTGTGCTCATGGAGGCTGCGGGCTACGACCCGGATCGGAGCCGAGTAAATCCGCCGCTGTTAGGAGGTCCAGGTCCCTGCGATATGGATGGCCGGTGCCCATGGTGTCTGCATGAACTTATGTGATCAAAGATTTGGCTGACAATTCTGAGGCGCATTGATGCTAGAGGTGCAGCTGGTGTCAGTGGCCTGACAGGGGCCGTACGCCACAGGGTCTTTGGAGAAACATGAACGTCCTGACAGCAGGGAGCATCCTCGCTACACTCGATTCATGTCTGACCCTTGGCCTTCTGATCGCATAATGCAGCTGACCGAGTCGCTGGCTTCGATGACTCAAGCTGAAAGCGAGAAGTTCTTCTTCGCGCATGGCCTCGATGACGCGTATCGGAAGCCAGGCGCCTGGAGTTCTAAGGCACTGAAGGTCACATCAGCCCTTAGAGAAGCCAAAGCAAGGGGTGGAGATTTCTATGTTCACCTCCTTGGCGAAGCAGAGAGATTTTCTACTAAAAGCGGCCGAGGCGAAGCGTTGGGAAGTGACCAGAGAACTGTGTCGAATGACCGATCGATATTCATAAGCCATGCCACCCATGACAAGATTCTGGCCGATGAACTCCGTAGGCTCCTTTTGCTTGGCGGGGTGCCGAATGATCAAATCTTCTACTCTTCTCAGAGATCGACCGGAATTCCTTCCGGCGAGAGCATTCCGGCTCGCTTGCGCTCCACTCTCTTGAAGTCAACCCTTGTCATCGAGCTGGTTAGTAGAAATTTCTTGGCGCGCCCCTACTGTCTGATGGAAATGGGGGCGGCGTGGGCCCTGGAGAAAGATACGTACCCCGTATTAGTTCCTCCGTTGAGCCTGGGAGAGGCGATCCAGGCGGTGGGTGACATCCGGATGGCATTCCTTGGGGATGAGTCGGATGTCGATGCTTTGGTCGATGAGCTGCATGAGCGACTAGAAAAGATTCCGGGGATTTCGCTACCGTTGCAGCAATGGAATTATGCAGGGCGGGAATTTAAAAGCTTCTGGGTGCGGCATCGATATGCTGGGCAATGATTCCGGCCGGCCCCCTGGATGGTCCTGAGAGTTGCGATGGCTGATTTCGGCTGCCGTAAACGAGACTGGTGACTGTGAGTTCGCTTAGTATGTTTGCTTCCCGCGGCATCTGCCGCCGCATTGGAAATAAACGCTGGTGGCGCAGCCTGGCAGCCAACTCTACTCTGGCATTCGGGGTCGGTTCGGGGATTATTCAGCTACTTTTTGCCTTGTGGCCGAATATTGAGACGTCACGCATCGCCATCCTCCTTGCCCTGATGGTGTCATCGCTTGCTTGTGGGGCCCTGAGGGCTGTTCCCCGGACGAAAGTCAGTCGGAGCTTTGGTAGGCCTGATATCACTGTCGTAGTCAAAGTGGGAGACCTTTTTGACGAGCAATCCCATTTAGTCATAGGCTTCAATGACGTATTTGACACGGACTGGACAGGGGATGTCGTAATATCGCGGGGGAGTGTGCAGGGGCAGTTCTTGGACCGGGTTTACGCTGGAGATATCGACCAGCTGGACAGTGATCTTTCTGTCTCTCTTGCTGGGTTCCCGGTGCAGAGTCGGGAGACCAGGTCTAGCAAGCGTGCGGGAAAACTTATTCGCTATCCCGTCGGCTCCGTCGCGGTGCTTTCCAGTGGCGAGAAAAGCTACTTTTGCTCGGCCTATGGAAAGATGGAGAATGACTTGACGGTGAGCTCAAATATGGACGATCTCTGGCTGAGTCTTGGGGGTCTCTGGAGGGCAGTAGGCCGTCATGGTAGGCGAGAAGCCATTGCGATGCCAATTATCGGCTCCGAGATGGCCCGCATAGATCACGCTGATCGAGAAATGCTCGTAAGGATGATCCTTCTGTCTTTCGTAGTCAACTCCCGCGAGCGCCTGATATCCAAGAAGCTAACGATCGTCATACACCCTGATGATGCCCGCCGGGTAGATATGCTGGAAATGGGTGCTTTTCTTAGAGTTCTGTGAGAAGTCGCGCCGACGGAGGCTCGGGCCGCCGTCTAACCGAGGTACGGAGAAGTCCTCTGCTCCAAGAAGTGCCGGAGCCGTAGGTGCTGGGTGTGGTGCATCGGCAGGTCGGTGATCTCCTCGGGGAGGACGAAGCGGAGGTCGGTGGACTCGTCGGAGATGCGCAGCGAGCCGCCCGTCACCCGTGCCGTGAAGCAGACGTTGAACTGCTGCCTCACCTCGCCGTCCGAGTAGGCGATGACGTGGCGTGGGTCGGTGTATGTGCCGACCAGGCCGGTGATCTCGACTTCCAGGCCGGTCTCCTCGAAGACCTCCCGCACGGCTGTGCCCGGAAGCGACTCGCCCAGATCCATCGTCCCGCCGGGCACGGCGTACAGGCCGTTGTCGACCCGTTGCTGGAGCAGGATGCGCCCGGCCTCGTCGGTCACGACGGCGGAGGCGGCGACCACCAGGCGGTTGGGCTTGGGGGCGTTGGGATCGTCGTAGTGCTCGGTCCGTGCCATGGATCAGCTCTCCTCCACCGGTCGGGCGGTGCTCCACACCGCGTCGAAGCTCGAAGCGTAGGTGTCGAAGAGCGTTCCCGCACCTGTTCGTCGAAGGTGCCAGACGGGCGCTCCGAACGCGTTCACGCCCCACACGTGGGCGTTCACCAGCAACTGGTCATCGGCCCGGTAGAGGCTGTTGTAGAGCGTGGTGCCGTGCGTGCGGATCTCGACGCCGGGCGTGCCGAGGAGCGGCCTGTAGTGCATGAGGGCGAGCCTGCATCGGGACTCGATGCCGTGACCGAACCGCTCTTCCTCCCCGCGCTGCCTCACGTTCTCGCTCTCGGGGTCACCGATGGCGATCCGGACCGCGCAGCCCTCGGCGGCGCGCTCCCGGAGCAGATCGTTGAGCCGTGGGTAGGCCTCGTGGAGGAAGACAGCGGCGTAGACCAGCACGTCGATGTGCTCGGTGGCCTTCTCCAGCAAGTTCACGATGGCGGATACCGGTAGGTCGGCCCGCTGCTCGTACAGGGCCACGAGTTCGGGGCTTATCGCCCGCGCGGCACGTGGCTGCCGCAGACTCGGCCACAGAGCGAACATGTCTTCTCCCAGCGCTTCGGCAGCCGCACGGGCCGTCCCCAATCGGGGCGTACGGTTCTGATTGGCCCAACGCTCAACGGATTTGGTGTCGACGCCGGCCTTGTCCGCCAGGGCGGCGCACGTCCAACCACCCGCCGCCATAACGGCTTTCAGTCTCTCGTTCGGCATCTCGCGTGTCTCCCCGCAAAGCCCGGACTCTTGTAGGGACGTTGTACCGCGTGAGGGACGTTCTGAAGTGTCCTTTGCGCGAGGTTTCACCGTCCAGGGCGCTGTCAGATCTTGGTGACAACTCGGCGGAGGAAGACCAATGACGGCGAAGAACCGGAGTGCGCAGATGTTCCCCGAACGCAGGGCGGTGCGTCGCAGGACGTTGGCGTCGTTCAACCGCGTCAGCGACCACGACACCGGGATGTCGGCCTGGGCGGTCACCCGAGCGCTGCCCGAGTGCCAGGACACGACGGTGCCCTGTGACGGGAGTTAGCCGCATGTCGATCGTCGGACGCATCCTGCCGATCACGACCGAGACCGCCCCGGACGCCGGCCAGTGCCCCGGGTGCGGCCTCTTCGACGGCATGGAGGCGCGGTGCCCGGACATGCCCACGATCCTGCGCAAGGTCGCCAAGTGGCGTGCCCAGCACGTGGACGACGGGGAGTGCCTGGCAGTGCGCCATGACGGATGACGTCCAGGGAGCCCCGCAGGCCCCCACGGAAGGCCCTTGTGAGGATGCTGCGCCCGTGGACCCGTTCGGCTGGATGAGGTCCCACCCGTGGCCCCCATCGCGGCCCGCCGTGCTCCGACCGGTCCTGTCTCCGGAGGAGTTCAGCGAGGCCCCGTTGACGCCCGAGGAACGCGACCGGCGGGCGGATCTCCTCACCAGACTGCGAGAAGCCAACAACCCATGGCGCTAACGTGCCTCGCGGACTCGCCTTGAGTGCCCTGAACACCCCGTCAGCGACCGTCAGAGGTGCCTTCGCGACCCTGCTTCTTGGCGGCTCTTGATCTGAAGACTCTTGCAGAGATGACTAGTTGATCACCGTGGGGCGAGAAATCGGCAACACACCCAGGACGCGTCTGTCGAGCTGGGGCCGGGACTGCCAGCGGCTACGTCTTGTCCGGTTCGTGGTTCGTCTTGCGAGATGTTGTAGCTATGGCGAGCACCGGCCCGTAACGCCTGGTGGCGCTGTCGCTGGTCGGGCTACGTCCCGCTTGACCCCGCCTACGTCCACCGGAGCCACAGCGGACCACTCACGCCCCTGCCGTCTCGGGCTCCGGTGCGCCATGATGTGGCCCACACATCACCTGCCGAGAGATCCGGCTCATGGGCATCGTTTACGGATTGGCGTTCTTCTGGGGCATCGGCTTCCCTCTCCAGCGGGCGAACGATGAGCACATATCAGCGTGGTGGCACGCGGTCGTCGCCGCTCTTCTCATAGGTATCGCATCGGTCTTCCTGGCGCTCGCTGTCCCGAGGGCCATGACCGCCTTCGCCTCCGGAAGCGCGATCGGCTGCCTCATTGGCATCGTGGGCGCCCCGTTCTGGGGCCATACCAACCAGGAGGCTGGCTTGGCTGTCGGACTGATTGCCGCACTGCTGGTGCTGGCGGTAACGCGGCGGGCGATGAACGTGCAGGCAAGCGCAGCACCTCGGGCCACAGTCCCGCTTGCAGCATTCGCTCAGCGGATCGTCGAGCGCACTACGTCGCAGCAGATCGGCACCCCAACTCACCCTGCCGGCTTGATGGCAGAAGGGATGGTCGAGCCGTTCCTGACGACCGCCACTGGCGGTGAAGCAACCATCACTCTGGAGCGCGGGTCCGGACTGCGAGCTGTGACCTCAGCGGCGACGTTCGCAGTGGAGCTTGAACACGTCGTCGACTTCAGCGTTGCACCGGGAAAGTTCAAGGACGGTCGACAGTTGCACTGGTTGACGCTAAGCCCCACCTACCCCTTCATGCTCGGGGTATGGCTACAACCGGACGAAGCGCACAGGTGGCGTGGAGCATTGCCGAGTTGATACACCGCCCGGAGTACCGAGATCCAGGCCAGGTGGCTGCAAATCTGCTGCTGGGGGCGCAGATCGGCCTTTAACCTACCTGGATCTCCCATGGGGGCGGTTTGGGAGTTCACCCATCGGTGGCCCCGTAGGACCGACGGGCAAGGATCTAGCGGGATGGGACACCGCGAAAACGGTCCGATCAGCCATGCGGGAGATTTCCCTCCCTGCCGCGCTGGGGCAGGAGTGGAAGGGGGCACCCGCCTGGTCGGCGGCGAGAGGCAGTGCGGTACAGGTGACGTGGTGACGAAATGACGGCCAGTTCTGGTTTCTCTATGACACGCGCGGTCTAGAGAAAACCTGGATCACCCGTCATTCCGTCACCACGTCACCTTCGCCGGCCGACCGCGAACGCCCACATGGCCGCCAGCGGGCACGAAGAAGCCCCACCCGACCATCGGGCCGGACGGGGCTGGGAGGGTCACACAGAGCGGCTACTCCGTGATCGCTGCCCACTCGATGCGGACGCGCTGCTCCGGGACGAAGCGCTTGCCACGTTCGCCCTTGCTGATGAACACGCCGTCTATGGCCAGAGACAGGCGGTCCCGCTTCTGGTCCTGCGTTGACGCCTCCCAGGCGGGGTTCAGCATTTCGCTGTCCAGCAGCGGGGTGATGTCGACTGCGGGGAGTGGGATGTTGGCGAGGTCGGCGCGTAGGCCGTCGATGCGGCTCTGGAGTCGGGCGGCGAGGCGGTCGTAGCGGTCGAGTGCGCCGGGGCGGTCGAACTCGCCACGGACGTAACGGGCTTCTTCCAGGTCGGCCAACCGGGCCTCCTGGTCGGTGATTTCGGAGGCGATCGCGTCTCGCTTGGCGAAGGTTTCGGGATCGGTCCGCTTCATCCACCGGTCGGCGATCGTCACCAGCAACGGGTCGTCCAACTCCAGAGCGGGGAGCAGCGACAGGAAGCGCTCGGACACGTAGTCGTCCACCCGGTCGGCCATGGCGCTGGCGCCGGGGCATTGGTTGCCCGCTCGGCGGGCCATGCACTGGTAGCTGTTGCCGACCTTGTGCATCCGGCGACCGCACCCGGGTACGTCGCAGAAGATCAGGCTGGTGAGCAGCGCCGTGCCGGTCGGCTTCGGCATCCGCTTGCCTGCGTGGGTACGGGTCCGGGATTCGAGCTGCCGGATGATCCGTTCGCGCTCGCCGACCGTGATGATGCCTTCGCCGATGCTCACTGTGTCCAGCGTCTCGGGGTCTCGGTAGGGGAAGACTCGACTGGTGAACCTGCGGCTGCCGTCCTCGGCTTCGATGGTTTCGGTCTCGGGCATGAGACCGGCGAAGGCAGGCGACTTGACCAGGTTCATGATGCTCGCGGCGTTCCACTGACCGCCCCGGGCCGAGGGGATGTCGTACTCGTTGAGCAGTCGGGCGATCTGCACGAGGGACTTGCCGGCCAGCGCGTCATCCGCGATGAGGCGGGCGTAGACGGCCGTCTCGGGGTCGTGCGTCAGCTTCTTCGTGGCGGCGTCGACCAGCAGCCCGTACGGGGGCTGTCCACCGATCCATTGGCCCTGGCGGCGCAGGTGCCGCTTCGCGTGGGCCACGCGGGTGCCGAGGTTCTTCGACTCGGACCGGGCGAGTTCGGCGAGCATGGCGACGACCATGCGGGCCGAGTCGTTCGAGGTGTCAAGGCCGTCGACGACAGAGACCAGACGGCCGCCCGCCCTCTCGATGTCGTCCAGGACCTTGCCGACCTGCCCGATGCCCTTCCGGGACAGCCGGTCCAGCTTCCACACGATCAGCGTCCCGACGACGCCCGCAGTCACGGAGGCAAGGGCGGAGTCGAACCCCTTGCGCTCAACGTCCTTGAAGCCGGAGCGCCCCCGGTCGATGTGGACCTTGCGGACCGTCAGTCCATTGCGCTTGGCCCACGCACGGCAGTCGGCTTCCTGCCGTTCGATCGCCGTCTTGCCGTCCCGGTCCAAGGACAGCCGAAGGTACAGGTCACACAGGGTGTGGTGGTGCACGTACGCCCCCTCTGGAGATCCCTACATTGTGTAGGACTTCCAGAAGTCCAGGACGGTGATCTTGCCCCGGAAGTCGGCGAGCGTCAGCTCCTTGCCACCGGTGTTCAGCCAACCGCCTGCCCCGACCAGCTCGGGGGCGCGTACACGTGCACGAGATGCCATGCCTGTATCCAACCGCATCGTGGTCGGGCGGCATTCCGGGGCGGCGGTCGTGGTGGGGGCGCGGTCGGGGGTGGTGGGCGTGTCGGCGGGGTGGGGGCCGGGGGTCGTGCTGTCGTTGGCCGCATGATCACCTCACCCCTGCTCCGGTCGGCCCTGACGGTCGCGACCGCTGTCCTGCTCGCCACCGGTGCCGGCGCCGCTTCGGCGGCGGCGGCCGCCCGGCCCGGTCCGCGTGACGTCACCGCGGAGCAGTGCCAGGACGCCGGGGGGTGGGTGGAGGGCTCCGGGTACTGCGTGGGGGCCGAGGGCGACGACGACTGGGGGCAGCCGATCGACGGGCAGGCCATCAACCCGCATCCGGCGCCGGGCGAGGAGGACTGAGGGCGTCAGGGCCGGGTCCGGGTCAGGTCCGGGTCAGGTCCGCGTCAGGGCCGGGGGAGCTCCGCCTGCCAGCGGGTCTCGCCGTCCTGCTGCTCGCCGGTGGGGGTGAGGCCGAGGGCCCGGGCGACGGCGGCGGAGGCGTGGTGGTCGGGGTGGATGTGGGCGGTGACGGTGCTGACGCCGGTGGCGGCGAGGTGGGAGAGCAGGGCGCGGGCGGCCTCGGTGGCCAGGCCGCGGCCCTGCCAGGGGGTGCCGACCACCCAGGCGAGCTCGGCGGCCCCGGGGCGGACGGTGGTCTGGACGTAGCCGGTGAGGCGCCCGTCGGCGCGCAGCCGCAGCGCCCAGTTGCCCCAGGTCTCGGCGGGGTCGGGGGAGCCGGCGGCGAGCCGGGCGTAGCGGACGCGCAGGTCGTCGGCGGTGGCCGGGGAGCCGCCGGTGAAGGCGTGCAGGGCGGGGTCGGCGAGGGCGGCGGCCAGCTCCTCGGCGTGCTCGGGGCCGATCGGGAGGAGGTCGAGGCGCTCGCTGTGCAGCGGGGCGGCGGGGTCGGGACGCATGCCGCCATTGAACGCCCGTGTGTGGCGGTGCTTCCCGGCGGGTGGGGGGATCGGGTCGAATGGGGGTCACGTCGACACGGAGGAGGCCGCTGTGCGGTACCTGGTCAGGGAGAAGCTGTTCGCGGTCGGGGACGACTACTGGATCGAGGACGACCGGGGTCACAAGGCGTACCTGGTGGACGGCAAGGTGTTGCGGCTGCGGCACACCTTCGAGCTGAAGGACGCGCACGGGCGGGTGGTCGCGGTGGTGAAGGAGAAGGCGTTCACCGTCCGCGACGCGATGAAGATCGAGGACGCCGACGGCGAGGTGATCGCGACCGTCCGGGAGAAGCTGTTCACCCCGTTCCGCGACAAGTACCTGGTGGAGCTGGCATCCGGCGGCGAGCTGAAGATCCACGGCAACCTGATCGACAAGGACTACCGGATCGAGAACCACCACGGCGACGACCTCGCCCGGATCTCCCGCAAGTGGTTCCGGATCCGGGACACCTACGGCGTGGAGATCGCCGACGGCGCCGACACCGGCCTGCTGCTCGCGATCGCCGCCTGCGTCGACCACCTGGTGCACGAGGAGCACTGATCCCCCACTGACGTCAGGGGTCCTGCTTCCCCGGTCCGCCGCCCGCCCCGGTGGGGTATCTTTTGCCAACCCTTGACCAGGCCGGTCGGGGATCGGCGAGCGGACCGGGGGCTGGGACCACGATGGACGACATCCTGCACGGGCTCGGCGCGGCAGCGGCCTACGGAGCCCTCGGGGTGGTGCTGCTGCTCCTCGGCGTCGGCCTGGTGGACCTGTTGACGCCCGGCAGGCTCGGCCACCAGATCTGGGTCGAGCGCAACCGCAACGCCGCCGTGCTGCTCAGCTCCGCGCTGCTCGGCATCGGCGGCATCGTCTTCACCGCGATCATGTACACCTACGCGGACTTCGCCAAGGGCCTGGTCTCGACCGCCTGCTACGGCCTGCTCGGGCTGGTGCTGATGGCCGTCGCCTTCTGGGCGGTGGACCTGCTGACGCCCGGCAGGCTCGGCGCGATCCTGGTCGAGCCGGACCCGCACCCGGCGGTCTGGGTCTCGGCCAGCTGCAACATCGCGGTCGCGGCGGTGGTGTCGGCCGCGATCGCCTGACGGCCCGCCCGAGCGCCTGGGCGCGCCCGGCCGCGTTCGGCTGATGGAGCGTCGGCCGACGGCCGGCGGTGGCGGCGAGGATCCGGCCGGGGTCGCCGACCTGCTGCGGCGGTGGGGCCCGGCCGGTAACGTACCGGCATGGCTGACCTTGAAGAACGCGCCAACGTCGTCGCGTCCGGCTCGCGGCAGGCCGGGGCAGGGGTGTCCGTCCGACGGCGCCGCGTCACCGACCTCGCCGACTGCGTCCGGGTGCTCGGCGACGTCCACGCCACCGACGGCTACCCCGCCGACTGGCCCGACCGCCCCGCCGCCTGGCTCACCCCCGGGGGCCTGCTCGCCGCCTGGGTCGCCGAACTGGACGGCCGCCCGGCCGGCCACGTGGGCCTCTCCCGCAGTGCCCCCGGCGACGTCGCCCCCGGCCTGTGGAGCCGCCGCACCGGCGGCCGCCCGGAACTCACCGCCGTGATCGGCCGGCTCTACGTCGCCCCCACGGCGCGCGGCCACCGGATCGGTGCACAGCTGGTGGCGTCCGCCGTGGCGCACGCGCGGGCGCTCGGCCTCCACCCCGTCCTCGACGTCCTCGCCACCGCGGCCCCGGCGAACGCCTGCTACCGCCGCCTCGGCTGGACCTGGCTCGGCAGCGGCGAACAGCAGTGGGCCGCCGACCGCACGGTCGTGGTCCACTGCTTCGCCGCCCCGAGGGAGTAGCCGGCTCCCCGCGGGCGGCCGGTGGCGGCGACCCGTCCGGAAGTGGCGACGGCACCACTGGAGCGGGGCCGTTCGTCACACGGGGATGACGTCGACGCCCTGCTCCAGGCCGACGAAGTCGCCCGCGTTCCGCGTGTAGAGCGGCAGGCCGTGGGCGGCCGCGGTCGCCGCGATCATCAGGTCCATGCGGCGGGGGCGGGGGTCCCGCCTGGCCTGGATCGTGAGGGCGACCAGGGTGCCGAACCGCCGAGCTGCCTCGCGGTCGAAGGGGAGGGCGGCGAACTCCGCCTCCACGTCCGCGAGTCGCTGGGCCCTGGCCATCATCTGCACCGGGTCCTTGGCCATGGCGACGCCCTGGGCGAGTTCGGCCAGCACGACGGACGACAGCGCGGCATCGGCCGGCAGGAGCTGTGGATCGATCTGCGGCAGATCGATCACGACGCAGGTGTCGAGCAGTCCGCGTCGGCGTCGCTCGGTCACTTCCGCTCCCACGGGTCGTCGCCGCCGATCCGGTCCTCATCGCCGTAGAAGGCGTCGGCTTCCGCGCGCATCTGCGTCGCGTCGACCGCCGGCGCGTTCCGCCACTTTCGCTGGAGTTCCTCGACGGGGACGAATCGGCGGCGACTGCTGATCGGCCGGACTTCGGCGATCTCGGTGCCGTTGCGAGTGATGTGGTAGATCTCGCCGGCTTCGACATCGTCGAGCACGGCCTTGGACCGCGCTGCGAGTTCGCGCTGCGTGATGGTCTTCATGGGGCAAGTGTATCGCGCCGTAATGCACCGTGTCGCACTGGCGGGGGAGACCGGTTCGGCTATCCGGCCGGGCGGTCCGCGGTGGGGCGGCGGCGGAGGGCGGGGGTGGTGACGGACGGGGGCTGCCAGACGCCGTCGGGGTGGTAGACGTCGGTGCCGGGCGGGACGATGGCGTCGATGCGGTCCAGGGTGGCGTCGTCGAGGACCAGGTCGGCGCCCTTGAGGGCGGCCTCCAGCTGGTCGTGGGTGCGCGGGCCGAGGATCACCGAGGTGACGGCGGGGTGCGCCAGCGGGAAGGCCACGGCCAGTTCGGGGAGGGTGCGGCCGAGGTCCCCGGCGAGGGCGGTGAAGGCCTCGACGGCCTCCAGCTTGGCCGCGGTGGTGGGCAGCGTCGGGTCGAAGCGGCCCGGGTTGATGGTCGGGCGGCCGGTGGTCAGGTCAGCCGGGCGGTCCTTGCGGTAGCGGCCGGTGAGGAAGCCGGAGGCGAGCGGGCCCCAGGTCAGTGCGCCCATGCCGAGCCGCTGGACGACGGGCAGCACGTCGCGCTCCACGCCGCGGGCGAGCAGCGAGTACGGCGGCTGCTCGGTGCGGAAGCGCGGCAGGGCGCGGCGTTCGGCGACGTGGTGCGCGTCGACGATCTGTTCGGCGGGGAAGGTGGAGCAGCCGAAGGCGCGGATCTTGCCGGACCGGACGAGGTCGCCGAGGACGGACAGGGTCTCCTCGACGTCGGTGGTGTGGTCCGGCCGGTGGATCTGGTAGAGGTCGATCCGGTCGGTGCGCAGCCGGCGCAGGCTGTCCTCGACCGCCCGGAGGATCCAGCGCCGGGAGTTGCCGCCGCGGCCGCGGCCCTCGCCCATCGGGAAGTGCCCCTTGGTGGCGAGCACGATCTCGTCGCGGTCGCCGCGGGCGGCCAGCGTCCTGCCGACGATCTCCTCGGACTCGCCGGCCGAGTACATGTCGGCGGTGTCCACGAAGTTGATGCCCCGGTCGAGCGCGGTGTTGATGATCCGGGCGCAGTCGTCGTGGTCGGGGTTGCCGACGGAGCCGAGCATCATCGTGCCGAGGCAGTAGGTGCTCACTTCGATGCCGGTGCCGCCGAGGACGCGGTAGCGCATGGTGCTGCTCCCCCTGGTGGTGGGTCGGTGGTGCGTCAGAGGCTAGGAGTTGGAGTGCACTCCATGGCAAGGGTCGGTCCGAATCCCCGTCCACCGGGGGAGTCCGGGTCCGTGGCGTGGAGCGGACGGGCGGTGGCCGGTCGGGGTGCTTCGTTTGCGGAAACGGCAACAAAGCTTGCCGATATGGTCGGTCCGGTCGCAGCCTGGCGGTGGAGGTGAGCGCCATGGGCGACACGATGAGGACGGCAGGGCCGACGGCCCCCCGGGACGACTACGACGCGGTGGTGGTCGGCGCGGGTGCGGCCGGGCTGAGCGCCGCGCTGGTGCTGGGCCGGGCCCGGCGCCGGGTGGCGGTGGTGGACGCGGGCCAGCCGCGCAACGCCCCCGCCGCCCACATGCACGGGTACCTGAGCCGGGACGGCATGCCCCCGGCGGCGCTGCTGGAGGTCGGCCGAGCGGAGGTCGCCGGCTACGGGGTCGACCTGATCGACGCCCGGGCCGACCACGTCGAGGGCGTCGCGGACGCCGAAGGCGCGGGGACGGGCTTCGCCGTCCACCTGGCGGGCGGCCCCGTGCTGCACGCGCGCCGGGTGGTCGTCGCCACGGGCCTGCGCGACGGGCTCCCGGAGCTCCCGGGCCTGCTCGAACGCTGGGGCCGCGACGTGCTGCACTGCCCGTACTGCCACGGCTACGAGGTCCGCGACCGCCCGCTCGGCGTGCTCGGCACCGGCCCGGGCGCGGTCGACCAGGCGCTGCTGCTCCGGCAGTGGTCCGCGGACGTCGTCCTGATCACGCACACCCTCACGCCGACCGGGGCCGAGCGGGAGCGGCTCGCCGCCCGCGGCGTCCGGGTCGTCGAAGGCCGGATCACCCAGCTGGTGACGGACGCCGACCGGCTGCGCGGTGTGGAACTCGCCGACGGCCGGGTGGTGCCGCGCGAGGCCGTGTTCGTCTTCCCGCAGCCGGTGCCCCGGGACGCGCTGCTGTTCGGCCTGGAATGCGCCCGGGACGAGAACGGCTGGGTCACCACCGACCGGGCCGGCCGCACCAGCGTCCCCGGCGTCTGGGCGGTCGGCAACGTCGCCGACCCGCGGGCGCAGGTCGTCGTCGCCGCCGGGATGGGCGCTGCGGCGGCGTTCGACCTCGACCACGACCTCGTCGCGGAGGAGATCGGACGGGCGGTCGCCGAACACCGCGCGTCCGGCGCCGCCGTTCCCGCCTGAACGGGGGAAACTCCCCCGGCACCTTCGTCCGGCGTCACCCGTTCGCCCGCGTCACCCATTCGCCCGCGTCGCCCGTTCGACCGGCGTCACCCGTCCGACCGGCGTCACCCGTCCGACCTTCCGTCATCCGCGATCGGAGAACCCACGATGTCCGAACACCAGCACCAGCACCAGCACGGCCAGGGCCACCAGCACGGTCACCACCACGGCGACGTCCCCGCCGCCGACTTCGACTGGGACGCCCTCGCCGCCCACCTGGAGCGGGAGGCCGAACTGCGTGCCCCCGCCATCACCGGGGCCGCGCAGTGGCTGCGGTCCCTGCACGGCGAGACCGGCGGGGTGCGGCGGGTCCTCGACGTCGGCAGCGGGCCCGGGGTGATCGCCGGACTGCTCGCGGACGCCTTCCCCGAGGCCGAGACGGTCGCCGTCGACCAGTCGGCCGCCCTGCTGGAGCGCGCCCGGGCCCGCTCCGGCGGCCGTCTGGGCACCCAGCAGGCCGACCTGCCCGCCGAGTTCGGCAAGCTCGGCGAGGCCGACCTGATCTGGTCAGGCAACGCGATCCACCACCTCGGTGACCAGCAGGCCGCCCTGACCTCCCTCGCCGCGACGCTCCGGCCCGGCGGCCTGCTGGCCGTCGCCGAACGCGGCCTGCCGCTGCGCTACCTGCCGCGCGACTTCGGCCTCGGCCGGCCCGGTTTCCAGGCCCGGCTCGACGCCGTGCACGAGGACGGCTTCAGCACCATGCGCGCCGAACTGCCCGGCGCCACCGAGGAGGTGGAGGACTGGCCGGCCATGCTCACCCGCGCCGGCCTGACTCCCAGCGGCACCCGCACCTTCCTGATCGACCACCCGGCCCCGCTCGCCCGCCCCGCCCGCGAGCACCTCCACACCCAACTCGCCCGTCTGCGCGACCAGCTCGCCGACAACCTCGCCCCCGAGGACCGCACCACCCTCGACGCCCTCCTCGCCGAGGACACCCCCACCGGCATCCTGAACCGCCCGGACGCCTTCTTCCTCTCGGCCATGACCGTCCACACCGCCCGCAAGGCCGGCTGACGGCCGCAACCGCCCCGGCCGCAGCAGGGGCCTACCGGCAGGGGCCTACAGGGTGTGGCCGAGAGCGGTGATGAGGGCGGCGATGCGGGCCTCGTCGCGGCGGTAGTGGGTCCACTTGCCGATGCGGGTGGCGCGGACGAGGCCGGCACGCTGGAGTTCGGCGAGGTAGGCGGAGACGGTGGACTGGGCGAGGCCGGCCTTGGCCTGGATGTGGCTGACGCAGACGCCGACCTCGCGCGGGTCGGCGACCGCTTCCTCCAGGGGGAAGTGACGTTCGGGTTCGCGCAACCATGCCAGCAGTTGCAGGCGCGTCGGGTTGGCGATCGCCCGCAGGGCGGTGACCAGGTCAACATCCATGGCTGGAAGCGTACCGGCGTGTGACAGCAGGGCCTCGGCGAGCCGACGCCGGTCAGTGGGGCAGTGCGGTGCCGCCCGGTGGGGTGCCGACGACCTGGACGCACCATCGGTGATGATGCGTCAGATCCACCCCGGTGTCAGGCGGGTGGCGGGCGGACCGGGTCCCGGGCCGCCCGCCGGGGCTCAGCCCTCCTGGCCGCCGAAGCGGGTGGTCCAGGCGGCCAGGTCCTCGTCGGTGATCTTGGCGAACAGCACCGGCGGCACGGTGAACGCCGTCCCGGCCGGCACCAGGTCCAGTGCCCGCGCCCGCTCCGGGCCGACCCAGGACAGGCCGGCCGCCGGAGCGTCCCCGGGCAGGGCGAAGGCGCCGCGCATCGCGGCCGCCGCGGTCGGGATGAACGGCTCGGAGACCACCGCGTACAACTGGATCAGGTTCATCGCGGTGCGCAGGGTCAGCGCCGCCGCGTCCGGGTCGGTCTTCACCTGGAGCCAGGGCGCCTTCTCGTCCAGGTACGCGTTGCCCGCGCTCCACAGCGCGCGCAGACCCTGCGCGGCCTTGCGGAAGTTGAGCCCGTCCAGCTGGGCCTCGTACTCGGCCAGCAGGGCGGCGATCTGCTCGCCGAGGCGCTGCTCGGCCTCGCCGGGCGCGTGGCCGGCCGGGACGGCGTCGCCGAAGCGCTTGCGGCTGAAGGTGAGGACCCGGTTGACGAAGTTGCCGAGGGTGTCGGCGAGGTCCTTGTTGACGACGGAGGCGAAGAGGTCCCAGGTGAAGCTGGAGTCGTCCGACTCGGGGGCGTGCGCCATCAGGAAGTAGCGCCAGTAGTCGGCCGGCAGCAGTTCCAGGGCGACGTCGGTGAAGATGCCGCGCTTCTGGCTGGTGGAGAACTTCCCGCCGTAGTACGTCAGCCAGTTGAAGGCCTTGACGTAGTCGACCTTCTTCCACGGCCGACGCGAGCCGAGGATCGTGGCCGGGAACATCACGGTGTGGAACGGGACGTTGTCCTTGGCCATGAACTCGGTGTACCGGACGCTGTGGTCGGCCTCGTACCACCAGGACTTCCAGTCCCGGGCCTGCCCGGCCGGGGCCGCGTCCGCCCACTCCTTGGTGGCGCCGATGTACTCGATCGGGGCGTCGAACCAGACGTAGAACACCTTGCCCTCGGCCGCCAGCTCCGGCCAGACGTCGGCCGGCACCGGGACGCCCCACTCCAGGTCGCGGGTGATCGCGCGGTCCTGGAGGCCCTCGGTGAGCCACTTGCGGGCGATCGAGGAGGCCAGCACCGGCCAGTCGTCGCCGTGGGCGGCGATCCACTGCTCGACCTCGTCGGTCAGCTCCGACTGGAGCAGGAACAGGTGCCTGGTCTCCCGGACCTCCAGGTCGGAGCTGCCGCTGATCGCCGAACGCGGCTCCAGCAGGTCGGTCGGGTCCAGTACCCGGGTGCAGTTCTCGCACTGGTCGCCGCGCGCCTTGTCGTAGCCGCAGTGCGGGCAGGTGCCGACGATGTAGCGGTCCGGCAGGAAGCGGCCGTCGGCGTTGGAGTACACCTGCCGGATCGCGCGCTCCTCGATGAAGCCGTTGCGCTGGAGTTCGCGGGCGATCTCCTGGGTGATCTCGCGGTTCTGCGGGGAGGAGCTGCGGCCGAAGTGGTCGAAGGACAGCCCGAAGCCGTCGTACACCGCCTTCTGCGCGTCGTGCGCCTGGGCGCAGAACTCGGCGACGGGCAGCCCGGCCTCCTGCGCGGCCAGTTCGGCGGGCGTGCCGTGCTCGTCGGTCGCGCAGATGTAGAGCACCTCGTGGCCGCGCTGGCGCAGGTAGCGGGAGTAGACGTCCGCCGGGAGCATCGACCCGACCATGTTGCCCAGGTGCTTGATCCCGTTGATGTACGGAAGGGCGCTGGTGACCAGGTGCCGAGCCATCCTCGGATGCTCCGATTTCTCCCGCACGCGCACCCCACCCGGAGTGCTGTGCCAGGCGCAGGGGTCCACTGTGGGCTGCCAAGCCTACCGCCGCCGGGCCGGGAGGGCGGTGCGGCTCAGGGGGGCGGACTCAGGGGCGGGCGCGGTTCAAGGGCGGCGCTGCTCGGGGGCGGGTGCTGCTCGGGGGCGGGTGCGGCTCAGGGCCCGACGGAGTCGCTGTACCGGTCGAACTCCCCGGCCTTCACCCCGCGGACGAACGCGGCCCACTTGCGCGGCGTGGTCCGGACGACGATCTCGGGGCGGTCCGACTCGCGGATCTCCACCAGACCGTCGGCGGCTCTGATCTCGACGCACTCGTTGCTCTCGCCGCTGGACGAGGACTTCCGCCACTCAGTCATGAGAAGTCTTTCAGTAAGGCCCGGATGAAGTCCCGGGACTCGGCCGGCCCGAGGGCGACCGCGGCGGTCTCCTCCTTGATCTGTCGGTACGTCTGCAGTTCGGTGTCGGTGTGCACGAACTTCGGCCCGTTCGAGAGGTCGATCTGCACGGTGTCGAGCTCGGGAACGGGCCCGCGGGCGAGGTAGAGGCTCTCTCCGGACCCGGGAAAGGTCTCGACGCTGAACGGGATGGTCCGGATCTCCACCCCGGGCCGCTCGGAATGCTCCAGCACGTCGAGCAGTTGGTCGCGCAGCACCACCGCCCCGCCGAACTGCATGCGCAGCGCGGATTCGTGGATGTACGCGGCGTACGGCTTCGGGCGTTCGGTGAACAGCCGCTGGCGCTGGATCCGGAATGCCGTGCGGGCGTCGGCGTCCGGCTGGGGCATCGGCGGCCGGACCCGGGCGAACACCGCGGAGGCGTACGCCGAGGTCTGCAGCAGTCCGGGGATGAAGGTGGTGTGCAGGATGGCCAGCGACTCGGCGTGGTGCTCCATCTCCGCGATGTCGATGAGCCCGCCGGGCAGCCGGCCGCGGTAGCCGTCCCACCAGTACTTGCGCCGGTCCTGCGTCATCGCGAGCAGCGCGTCGAGGTAGGGGCCGTCGGCGCAGTGGCAGGTGCGGGCCCAGAGCCGGAGCCGTTCGGCGCTGATGCCGGACTTCCCGTTCTCCATCTGCGAGATCTTGGGCAGGTCGGTGCCCAGGGTGGCGGCCAGGCTCTTGGGCGTCACGCCCACGCGTTCGCGCATCTTGCGCAGCTCGATGCCAAGGCGCTGCTGACGCACGGTCGGCGACAAGCGGGGTGGCATGACTCTCTTCTCCGGATCGCGGCTCGGGTCGATGCTTCCGGTGAAGTGTGCCGTGCTCACCCGGCCCTAGCTACTGAAATGGGGGATACCCCACGATGGAGTGAACGTTCTCCCGCTCGGTAGCAAGTCTTGCACCTCGACCCTATGGTCGTTCCCGCGTCAGTCACTGACTTGTTGTGGCCTAAACAGCCGCCAATCAGCCGTAAATACACACCAGATGCATGGTCGGCACGCTCGACATCACCGACCGGAGACTGTCATGCCGCTTCCGCTGCTTCTCACCCCCGCCCACCGCATTCCCGCCACCCGGTGAACGGCCTGCTCGTCGCCGGTTTGTCCGCCCTCCTGCTCGCCGTGCTATTCGTCGGCTGGCTGGTCTGGCTGGTCAACGCCCAACCCCGCGAACCGCGTTCCGTAAAACGCGAGTTCGTCGTCCGCCATTCCTCCGCCGCCGTCGAGAAGAAATAGCGCGCGGCAGCGGTGGCCCCCCGCCGGGAGGGGGGCCACCGGAGGGTGCGGTCAGCCGTCGCCGAAGTGGTCGAATTCGCCGCGCTTCACGCCCTCGATCCAGAGCGCGAACTTCTGCGGGGTGGTGACGATGATCGCGTCGGGGCTCTCGGATTCGCGGACCTCGATCAGCCCCCGTTCGTTGACGGACACCTCCACGGAGTCGCCGCCGTCCCGGGTGCTGCTGGTGGACTTCTGCCACTGCTGGGTCATCGGTTTCCTACTCCCATCGCGGTTCCTGCCTGGCACCCTGGACAACTCCCGGGGGGCCGTTCAGGAACGGGGGCGCACGGAGGGTTGGGCACCGCGCGAAAGGCGCTCGACGAGGCGGATCCGGGCGGCGGGCCACTCGTCGGCGAGCATCGAGAAGTAGGCGGTGTCGCGCCACACGCCGGTGGCGCGCCGCTTCTCACGGCGGTGGACGCCCTCGTACCGGGCGCCGAGGCGCAGGATCGCGTTGCGGGAGCGCTCGTTGAGCGCGTCCGTCTTCCAGTAGACCCGGCCCATGCCCAGGTCGTCGAAGGCGTGCGAGAGCAGCAGCAGCTTGGCCTCGGTGTTGACGGGCGTGCGCCAGACCGAGCGGGCGTACCAGGTGCCGCCGATCTCGACGACCTCGTCGACGGGCCTGACGTCGTAGTAGCCGGTGATGCCGACGGCCCGGCCGCTGGGGAGGTCGATCACGGCGAACTTCACCGCCGACCCGGCCGCCACCTCGGCGAGCCGGGCGTCGAGGATCGCGCCCAGTTCCTCCTCGGTCGCGGGCGGGAGGGAGGGGATCCAGCGCCAGACCTCCGGGTCGGGGCCGACGCCGGCCCACAGGTCGGGCAGGTGGTGGCGGCCGAGGGGCTCCAGGCGGACGTGGCGGCCGGTGAGGGTCACGGGCGTGGGCGGCTGTGCGGTCATGCCGGAAAGGTAGCGCCATGCTGCACTAGATGCAATGAACTTCTGCACTAGTGCAAAATCGGCGGAGCGGGCAAAGCGAAGGGCCCCGCGGGACGTCCCGCGGGGCCCTCGACCGGATCGGGCTCAGATGAACGAGTTGATCTGGATCGTCTCGTCGCGGCCCGGGCCGACGCCGATGGCGGAGATCGGCGCGCCGGACATCTCCTCCAGCGCCTTCACGTACGCCTGCGCGTTCTTCGGCAGCTCGGCGAAGGTCTTGGCCTTGCTGATGTCCTCGGTCCAGCCCGGCAGCGTCTCGTAGATCGGCTTGGCGTGGTGGAAGTCGGACTGGTTGTACGGGAGTTCCTCGACCCGCTTGCCGTCGATCTCGTACGCGACGCAGACCGGGATCTGCTCCCAGCCGGTGAGCACGTCGAGCTTGGTGAGGAAGAAGTCGGTGAGGCCGTTGACCCGGGTCGCGTAGCGCGCGATGACCGCGTCGAACCAGCCGCAGCGACGGTCACGGCCGGTGGTGACACCGCGCTCGCCGCCGATGCGGCGCAGCGCCTCGCCGTCCTCGTCCAGCAGCTCGGTCGGGAACGGGCCGGAGCCGACGCGGGTGGTGTAGGCCTTGAGGATGCCGATGACCCGGTCGATCTTGGTCGGGCCGATGCCGGCGCCGGTGCAGGCGCCGCCCGAGGTCGGGTTCGACGAGGTCACGAAGGGGTACGTGCCGTGGTCGACGTCGAGCAGGGTGCCCTGGCCGCCCTCCAGCAGGACGACCTTGTTCGCCTTGAGCGCCTGGTCCAGGACGAGGGTGGTGTCGGCGAGGAAGGGCTTGATCTTGTCCGCGTAGCCGAGGTACTCCTCGACGACCAGCTCGGCCGGGATGGCGCGGCGGTTGTACAGCTTGACCAGGATCTGGTTCTTGTCGTGCAGCGCCGCCTCGATCTTCTGGCGCAGGATCGACTCGTCGAACAGGTCCTGGACCCGGATGCCGACGCGGTTGATCTTGTCCGCGTAGGTCGGGCCGATGCCGCGGCCGGTGGTGCCGATCCGGCGCTTGCCGAGGAAGCGCTCGGTGACCTTGTCCAGGGTGCGGTGGTACGGCGTGATCAGGTGGGCGTTGCCCGAGACCAGCAGCTTGGAGGTGTCGATGCCACGGTCGTTGAGGCCGCTCAGCTCGGAGAGCAGCACGCCCGGGTCGATGACGACGCCGTTGCCGATGACCGGCGTCACGTTAGGGCTGAGGATGCCGGAGGGGAGCAGGTGCAGGGCGTACTTCTGGTCGCCGATGACCACCGTGTGACCGGCGTTGTTGCCGCCCTGGTAGCGGACGACGTAGTCGACGGAGCCGCCGAGGAGGTCGGTGGCCTTCCCCTTGCCCTCGTCCCCCCACTGAGCGCCAACGAGCACGAGTGCCGGCACAGGCGTACACCCCTTCCGGTTGGGGCATCCTGCGTAGGCCGCAGTCTGCCCCGAGATAGACGAAGCCCCTGGCGCAGTAGCGCAAGGGGCTCTTGCACCGAGAGATTACCTGAGGAAGGACCGGTCGTGTCGTCCCTGTCCACGCCCGCAACCGGCGGCCCCGAGCCGCTCCTGCTGCTCCTCGACCCGGCGGCCCGGCAGACCGACGGCGAGTCGGTGCGGATCGCGAAGGACGTGCTCTGCGGAGGCGCGGACGTCAAGGTGGTCTATCCGGAGAGCCCGTCCGAACTCGACCGGGTGCTTTCGCACCGGGGCCGTCGGCGCCCGGTCGTGATCGGTTCCGACCTGGCGTTGCAGCGGGTGCTCCAAGCCCTGTACCGCCAGCGTGAGCTGGGCGCCGATCCGGTGGGCATGGTTCCGGTCGGCCGGTCGGAGGAACTGGCCGCGGCCCGCGCGCTCGGGGTGCCGGGCGAGCCGGTCCGGGCCGCGCGGGCGGTGCTGTCGGGTGCGGCGCGCAAGCTCGACCTGCTGGTGGACGACGGCGGCGGGGTGGCGCTGGGAGGGGTGCGGATCACCGGTGCCGGGACGCGGCGTCCGGCAGGCCGTACGGGTGGTTGGCGTTCGCTATGGGCGAAACTTGCTGCGGCCGAGCAGGCGAACGCACTCGCGGCGGACGGCCGGTCCTCCGCCGAGCACAACCCCCGGGTCCGGGTCGAGGCCGACGGCCGGCTGCTCGCCGACGTGCACCGGCCGGTGCGGCTGGTCCAGCTGACCCTGCCGGGCGCAGAGGCGGACGCCGCCGGCGTGCTGGAGGTGGTGATCCGCGCACCCGGCGCCCTGGTGCGCGCCCGGGCGGAGAGCGTCTCGGTGGTCGGGCGCGGCTTCGGCTACGAGGCGGACGGCCACCCCGTCGGTCCGGTCCGCGCCCGCACCTGGACGGTCCACCCGGGCGCCTGGGGCCTGTTGCTGCCCGCCGCGTGACGCCGGGGTGAACCCCGGGTGAGCAGGCTCACTTTCGCCGTCGCCCCGACTCCCGGCCCTCCGCACACGGAACGCCCCAACAGGCGCGAACCACAAGGCCAACCGCCTCCGGCCGGAATTCCCCCCACCCGAAATCCCCACCCGGTAAGGGGTTTTGTCTACGCGCGTTACCGGCCGATCGCCAGACGATCCCGGCCGCCCGGGTTCCGGAAGCCCGTGCCCGCTGCCCTAGACTCGAAGACGTGCCACGTGGTGACGGAAGACTCAACCACGATCTTCTTCCCGGTGAGAAAGGCCCCCAGGACGCTTGCGGCGTCTTCGGTGTCTGGGCTCCCGGCGAGGAGGTCGCCAAGCTCACGTTCTTCGGCCTTTACGCCCTGCAGCACCGCGGTCAGGAATCCGCGGGCATCGCAGTGAGCAACGGCTCCCAGATTCTCGTCTTCAAGGACATGGGGCTCGTGTCCCAGGTCTTCGACGAGGCCTCCCTGGGGTCGTTGCACGGGCATATCGCCGTCGGACACGCCCGCTACTCGACCACCGGGTCCTCGGTCTGGGAGAACGCCCAGCCGACCTTCCGCGCGACCGTGCACGGTTCGCTGGCCCTCGGGCACAACGGAAACCTGGTGAACACCGCCGAACTGGCGGCGATGGTCGCCGAACTGCCCGGTGAGGAGCACGTCTCCCGCTCCGGGCGGAGCGCCGCGACCAACGACACCGACCTGGTGACCGCGCTGCTCGCCGGCCACCCGGACCTCTCCATCGAGGAGACGGCCAAGGTCGTGCTGCCCAAGGTCAAGGGCGCGTTCTCGCTCGTCTTCATGGACGAGCACACCCTCTACGCCGCCCGCGACCCGCAGGGCATCCGCCCGCTGGTGCTCGGTCGGCTGGAGCGCGGCTGGGTGGTCGCCTCCGAGACGGCGGCGCTGGACATCTGCGGCGCCTCGTTCATCCGCGAGGTCGAGCCCGGCGAGCTGATCGCCGTCGACGAGAACGGCATGCGCAGCTCCCGCTTCGCCGAGGCGAAGCCCAAGGGCTGCGTGTTCGAGTACGTCTACCTGGCCCGCCCCGACACCAGCATCGCCGGGCGCAACGTGCACCTCTCCCGCGTGGAGATGGGCCGCCGCCTGGCGAAGGAGGCGCCCGTCGAGGCCGACCTGGTGATAGCGACGCCGGAGTCCGGCACCCCCGCCGCGATCGGCTACGCCGAGGCCAGCGGCATCCCGTACGGCTCCGGCCTGGTGAAGAACGCCTACGTGGGCCGCACCTTCATCCAGCCCAGCCAGACCATCCGTCAGCTCGGCATCCGGCTCAAGCTCAACCCGCTGCGCGAGGTCATCGCGGGCAAGCGCCTGGTGGTCGTCGACGACTCGATCGTCCGCGGCAACACCCAGCGCGCGCTGGTGCGGATGCTGCGCGAGGCCGGCGCCGCCGAGGTGCACATCCGGATCTCCTCGCCGCCGGTGAAGTGGCCGTGCTTCTTCGGCATCGACTTCGCCACCCGGGCGGAGCTGATCGCCAACGGGATGACCGTCGAGGAGATCGGCCGCACGCTCGGCGCGGACTCGCTCTCCTACATCTCGATCGACGGCATGATCGAGGCCACCAAGCAGCCCAAGGACAGGCTCTGCCGGGCCTGCTTCGACGGCGAGTACCCGATGGAGCTGCCGGACCCGGCACTGCTCGGCAAGCTCCTGCTGGAGGCCGAGATCAAGGGCAGCCAGCAGCCGCCGGCCGTGCGCGGCAAGCCGACCAGCGGCAGCGACCTGGACGGCGTCCAGTCGCTGCTCGGCGGGGCGGGCGCGGCCGACGCGCTGCGCCGCCCGTAACGAATCCACGGTGGGGTCCCGCGAAACGGGGCCCCACCGCTGTTCCAGCCCCCACCAGACCCGAGAGGGCCGCACCGTAGTGACCAGCAACCAGAACGGCGCCACCTACGCCGCAGCCGGCGTCGACATCGAGGCGGGCGACCGCGCCGTCGAGCTCATGAAGCAGTGGGTGAAGAAGGCGAACCGCCCCGAGGTGGTCGGCGGTCTCGGCGGCTTCGCCGGCCTCTTCGACGCGTCCGCCTTCAAGCGCTACGAGCGGCCGCTGCTGGCTTCGGCCACCGACGGCGTGGGGACCAAGGTGGCCATCGCGGCCGCCATGGACAAGCACGACACCATCGGCCACGACCTGGTCGGCATGGTCGTCGACGACCTGGTCGTGTGCGGCGCCGAGCCGCTGTTCATGACCGACTACATCTGCGTCGGCAAGGTCGTGCCGGAGCGGGTCGCCGCGATCGTCAAGGGCATCGCCGAGGGCTGCGCGCTGGCCGGCTGCGCCCTGGTCGGCGGCGAGACCGCCGAGCACCCGGGCCTGCTCGGCCCGGACGAGTACGACGTCGCGGGCGCCGGCACCGGCGTGGTCGAGGCCGACGCGCTGCTCGGCGCCGACCGCGTGCGGGCCGGCGACGTGGTGATCGCGATGGCGGCCTCGGGCCTGCACTCCAACGGCTACTCGCTGGTGCGCCACGTGCTGCTGAACGAGGCCGGCTGGAAGCTGGACCGCAAGGTCGAGGAGTTCGGCCGCACGCTCGGCGAGGAGCTGCTGGAGCCGACCCGGATCTACTCGCTGGACTGCCTGGCGCTCACCCGCGCCACCGAGATCCACGCCTTCTCGCACGTCACCGGCGGCGGCCTGGCGGCCAACCTGGCCCGGGTCGTCCCGGAGGGCCTGCACGCCCGCCTGGACCGCGGCACCTGGACCCCGCTGCCGGTCTTCCAGACCGTCGCCCAGGTCGGCAAGGTGGCCACCCTGGAGATCGAGAAGACGCTCAACATGGGCGTCGGCATGGTCGCGGTCGTCCCGCCGTCCTCGGTGGACGCCGTGCTGGCGATCCTGGAGGACCGCGGCGTCGAGGCCTGGCTGCTCGGCGACATCGTCGAGCGCACCGGCGAGCACGAGGCCGGCGCGGCGCTCTACAACGCCTACGAGGGCTTCACCGCGGGCTGAGCCCGGCTGGACGACGAGAGGGCCCCTCCGGCGCACCGGAGGGGCCCTCTCGTCGTCCAGCCACCCGGGGCGGCGACCACCCGGTACACCATCCGGTACGCGGGAACGCCGAAGACCGGCCTGGCGCGCTGGGCGCCTGGGCCGGTCGGCGAAACTACTGGCTACGAGCGGCGAGAGGCCTGCGACGGCCCGGTGCCCGGCTCGGTGTCGTCCTCGTCGTCGAGGTCGGCATAGCGGGCGGCGTACTCGGCATACGGGTCGTCGTCCTCCTCCTCCTCGATCGGCTCCGGGTCGATCGGAGCGGTGGACGGCGATGCGCCCAGCTCGTTGGACAGACGGTTAGCGTCAAACCCGCCGCTGTTGTACTTCAGCTCGCGGGCGACCTTCGTCTGCTTGGCCTTGGCCCGGCCGCGCCCCATGGGTCGACCCCCTCAACGATGGGGCTCACGGCCCCGAGTCTGACACGTGTTCATGATCAGGACCGGCCTGCCCGAATGGGAGGACCGTCCCTTGGAGCATTAACGGTACCTGTTTCCGCCGCTGGACGGTACGTCGTCGGTGTGACGTGGCGCGCACCGGCCGCACCCGAGACCAGGTCTTCCCAGGTCAGGGGAGGTTTTGCGGCGGTTTGCGCGCTGTCCGGAGGTGTCTCAGGTCCGTCGTTCCAGGACCGATTATCCCCCCAAGGGGGACCTTGGATCACCCGATCGGGCGCAGAAGTGAGAATCCGGTTCCACATCGTGATGCGCGGGGGACGGCTGGGCCCCTCCCGCCCGGGGGCGGGTCACGGGGGTGCGGCCGCCCCCCGCGCGTCCGAGGTTCCGGGGGCGCCGGATCAGGCCCGGCGGGCGCCCGGCAGCAGGACCGTGCGCAGCGCGCTGATCTCGCGCATCCGCTTCTCGGCCAGGCGGTCGGCGGCGACCGCCGGCGGGACGCCGTCGGAGGCGGCCCGGGTGAAGATCTCCAGGGTGGTGTCGAAGATCCTGGTGGCCTTGTTCTTGGCCCGGTCGAAGTTGAAGCCCTCGATCTCGTCGGCGACCTGGATCACGCCGCCGGAGTTCACCAGGTAGTCCGGCGCGTAGAGGATGCCGCGGTCCGCGAGGTCCTTCTCGACGCCCGGGTGGGCTAGCTGGTTGTTGGCCGCGCCGCAGACGATCGTGGTGCCGGACTCGCCGAGCGCGGCCACCGTGTCGTCGGTCAGCGCGCCGCCCAGGGCGCAGGGGGCGTAGACGTCCAGCCGGGCCTGCAGCAGGGCGGCGGTGTCGGCGACGACCTCCACCTCCGGGTGGGCCGCGCGGACGCGGTTCACGGCGGTCTCGGAGACGTCGGTGATGACGACGGTGGCGCCGTCCGCGACGAGGTGGCCGACCAGGTAGTGGCCGACCTTGCCGACGCCCGCGACGCCGACCCGCTTCCCGCGCAGGGTCGGCTGGCCCCAGCGGGCCTGGGCGGTGGCGCGCATGCCCTGGAAGACGCCGAAGGCGGTCAGGATGGACGAGTCGCCGGCGCCGCCGTGCTCGGGCGAGCGGCCCGTCACGAACTGCGTCTCGCGCGCGATGACGTCCATGTCCTGCACGTAGGTGCCCACGTCGCAGGCGGTGATGTAGCGGCCGCGCAGGGACTCCACGAAGCGGCCGTAGGCGCGGAGCATCGCCTCGTTCTTGTCCTTGGCGGGGTCGCCGATGATGACGGCCTTGCCGCCGCCGAGGTCGAGCCCGGCCAGCGCGTTCTTGTAGGACATGCCGCGGGACAGGTTGAGCGCGTCCTCCAGGGCCGCCTCCTCGGAGGCGTACGGGAAGAAGCGGGTGCCGCCGAGGGCCGGGCCCAGCGCGGTGGAGTGGATGGCGATGATCGCCTTGAGCCCGGAGCTGCGGTCGTGGCAGAGGACGACCTGCTCGTGGCCGTCGCCGGGGGCGCCGTCCTGCTCGGCGCGGAAGATCCTGCTGAGCACTCCGGGTGCGGGGTGCGTGGCGGATGTCTGTACGTCGGTCACTGTGGTGACTCCAGTATCGAAGGCCCGCCTGCTGTGGTGCGGGCGCCTAGGGCGAAGCGTAGTCGCGGGAGCGTCGCCGATCCGCCCTCTTGTCCGAGCTTGTCCCCGCGGTCCGGGGAATGGGACGCCGGGGGTGCGCGGTGCGGGCGCGAAGGGGTTCGGGGGCGCGCCCTCCCGGGGCCGGTCGGCGCGTGCGACCATGCAGGACGTGACCGTCGTGCGCACCTCGGTACTGCCGCCCTACGCCGCCCACCTGCGGGTCTACGAGCCGCTGGCCGCCTACCCGGAGTCCGAGCGGGCGCGCTGGCAGGCCTACGCGGCGGAGCGCGGTCCGGACGCCGTCGAGGCGGCGCAGCCGGTGGCCGCGGCCGTCCTGGAGGAGCAGCGGGAGGCGCTGGCGGAGCTGGCCGCCCGGACGCCCCGGGCGCTGCCCGAGCGGGAGAGCGGGCGGGCCTACCTGCGGGTGGTGGACGGCGTGCTGTACGTCTGCCCGTGGGCGACCAGGCTGCGCAGCTGGCAGGCGCTGGAGGAGCTGCGGGCGGCCGCGCCGGTGGCGCTGCTGGACACCGCGGTGCCGCCGGTGGCCCGGGCGGCGGCGGAGGCGGACCGGGAGCGCTGGCGGGCCGGCCATCCGGACGCCCGGCCGTGGATCCTGACCAGCCGGTGGGAGGTGCCGGTGCGCTGGTTCCTGCCGTTCGGGGACGAGGACCGCTGTTTCGTGCCGGCGCAGGAGCGGGGCAAGCCGGGGCGGGCGGCGGCGCTGTTCTACCTGGTGCCGATGGCGCAGGCGCGCCGCCGGGTGGCCCGGGCCTTCCGGGCGCTGCGTGAAGAGGTGCCGGACGGGGAACTGGTCCGGGGGGCGGAACGGATCGGGCGGTGGCTGGAGGAATTCCATCCGCGCTCGCTGGTGGAGCTGGACTACGGGGGGCTGGTGCATTTGCTGGGGCCGGAGCGGCTGTTGGCGGACCGTTCGGCGGGGGAGCTGGAGGAGGGGCTCCGCGCGCTGCGGGCGGGGGACACCGCGGAGGCGCTGCGCGCGTACGGGGAACTGACGGCGCGCTGGCGGAGGGTGCTGGCGCTGCGGTACGCGAACTGACGTCCGACCACCCGTGTATGACTGTAAGAGTCCTATGGCCCGAGCTGGATGACCAAGGTCCTGGTTCGGGTCAATAGCTGTCGAACGTGACACTACTCACCGTTGACGCGAACTTACCCCTATGTGCAAAAATGGGACAACCAGCCCAACTTCACGCGGGCATGCCCACTTTTGGGTGGTTCTGGAGTCGATGCGTGCTTTGCGGGGAAACAGGGGGTCTGGTCCCCTCGTAACCAGGCGTCACGGCCGCGTGACTGCCCGTTATGGGGTGGTCCATCGCCATCCGTCGCTCTTGAACCCGTGAGGGGTCAATTTTGGCGGTTTGGTCGATAGGGCTGGACGGATGGTGTAGTTGTAGACACCAGGACAAGCCGTTCGTCCTATAACCGACTCGGCCCGTCTATGCCATTTCGGGCATCGCGGGCCAAGGTGCAGAATTTGAAGGATAGAACCGCCCTGGTTCGGTTCTCCCGAGGAGGCCGCTCATGACCGCTCGTACCCCTGATGCTGAGCCCCTGCTGACGCCGGCAGAGGTCGCCACCATGTTCCGCGTGGACCCGAAGACGGTCACTCGTTGGGCCAAGGCGGGCAAGCTGACGTCCATTCGCACGCTCGGCGGTCACCGCCGTTACCGCGAGGCGGAGGTGCGCGCTCTGCTGGCCGGGATTCCCGCTCAGCGCACTGAGGCCTGATAGGCCGAAGGCTCTTTAAAGGGGCCGCTTACCGGACTCCGCCGGGTCCGGTAAGCGGCCCCTTTGCCATGTCCGCTCGCGGTGCCCGGGTACTCGGCACAACGTACGGAATGCTGAACTCCGGATAACGATTCGATGCGCATGATGCGGGGGGGATTTACAGTTAATGGCTGTACAATTTTACATATTAAATTAGTGAGGTCTTGGTGGGGGTGGTGCGGGGGTGTTCTCGGGAAAAGATAAGTGACGACCGTCACACCGTCTGTCACTTGTGGTCTGGACCTGGTCCGGGATAGGCACCGGACGCCCAAAAGCGAGAGGCCCGGAACCTGACGGTTCCGGGCCTCTCGCACTGCGGCGATCCCGACGGGACTTGAACCCGCGACCTCCACCTTGACAGGGTGGCGAGCTAACCAACTGCTCCACGGGACCAGAGTTTTCTGATCTCGTTCACTCGCTTGCCGCGCTGCGAACAAGACAGATCGTAGCCCATGGTGGGCCCCCAGGTCGAACTGGCACCTGAGGGCCCCCGAGGAGGCCGCCGCCCAGCTCAGAGCGTGGCCCTGGCGGCCTCCATCGCCTTGGTGATCCGCTTCTCCGACACCGGGCTCGGCGTGCCCAGCGACTGGGCGAAGAAGCTGACCCGCAACTCCTCGATCATCCAGCGGATCGCCAGCACCTCCGCGGACGGCTGCCGGCCGGCCGGCACCGCCGCCAGCAGCTCCCCGTACTCCCGCTGCACCTGCTGGACCTTCAGCAGCTGCTGGGCGTCCCGCTGCGGGTGGTTGGGCAGCGCCTCCAGCCGGCGGTCCACCGCCAGCAGGTAGCGCTTGAGGTCCGGCAGCCGCTGCCAGCCGGTGTCCGTGACGAAGCCCGGGTGCACCAGGGAGGCCAGGTGCAGCCGGATGTCGTTCACCGCGTTCAGCAGCACCGGGCTGCTCACCGACTTCAGCCGGGTCGAGGCCTTGTGGAAGGCGATCAGTGCGGTGGCCGTCTTCAGCGTGGTGTCCGCGGACAGGTCGTACAGGTCCGCCCGCACCTTGTCGTGCAGCGTGCCGAAGGCCGCCTCGTCCCAGGCCGGTCCGCCGGCCAGGGTCATCAGCCGGTCCGTCGCACAGGCCACCACGTCCTCGAAGAGGGCGTTCACCGAGCCGTGCGGGTTGTGCGAGAGCGCCAGCTTCGCCTGGTTGCCCAGCCGGCCCTGGATCGACTTGGCCGGGGAGGTGGTGGTCAGCATCAGCAGCCGGCGGGTGCCCTCCCACATCGACCGCGTCTGCGCCTGCGGGGTGTCGAACAGCTTCACGCCGACCGACGCCCCCTCGTCCACCAGGGCCGGGTAGGCGCGCAGCGAGTGGCCGCGCGAGCGCTGCTCGAAGGTGCGCTGGAGCACGGGCAGGCCGCCCGGCCAGGCGGTCAGCCCGCCCTGCTCGATGCCCTGGCCGGAGGCCGCCGAGGACAGCGTCTCCTTGAGCTTCGGCTTGAGCCGCAGCCGCAGCTCCTCCAGGTCCTTGGACTCGGCGAGCTTGCGGCGGCCGTCCACCACCCGGAAGGTCACCTTGAGGTGGTCCGGCACCCGCTCGTCGTCCCAGGCCTCCGGCGGCACGGTGATGGCCGTCAGGCGCTTGAGGGCGTGCTCCAGGGACGGCAGCAGCGGCTCCTGGCGGTCCTTCACCGCGCGCAGCGCCGCCTTCGCGAAGTCCGGCGCCGGCACGAAGTTGCGCCGGATCGCCTTCGGCAGCGACTTGATGTACGCGGTGACCAGCTCCGTCCGCAGGCCCGGGATCTGCCAGTCGAAGCCCTCCGCGGTGACCTGGTTGAGCACCGGCAGCGGGATGTGGACGGTCACGCCGTCCGCGTCGCTGCCCGGTTCGAACTGGTAGGTCAGCTGGAAGCGCAGCTTGCCCTGCTGCCAGTGGTCCGGGTAGTCGGCCTCCGTGACGCCGTCCGCGGAGTCGTTGATCAGCATCGACTTCTCGAAGTTGAGCAGGTCCGGCTGCTCGTGCCGGGCCTTCTTCCACCAGGAGTCGAAGTGCCGGGTGGAGACCACGTCCTCCGGCAGCCGGGCGTCGTAGAACTCGAACAGGGTCTGGTCGTCGACCATGATGTCCCGGCGCCGGGCCCGGTTCTCCAGCTCCTCGACCTCGCCGAGCAGCTTGCGGTTCTCGGCGAAGAACCGGTGGTGGGTCTCCCAGTCGCCCTCGACCAGCGCGTTGCGGATGAACAGCTCGCGGCACAGCTCCGGGTCGATCCGGCCGTAGTTGACCTTGCGCTGGGTGACGACCGGCATCCCGTAGAGCGTCACCCGCTCGTACGCCAGGACGGCTCCGGCCTTCTTCTCCCAGTGCGGCTCGCTGTACGTCCGCTTGATCAGGTGGCCGGCCAGCGGCTCCACCCACTCCGGCTCGATCTTGGCGTTGATCCGCGCCCACAGCCGGGACGTCTCCACCAGCTCGGCCGACATCACCCAGCGCGGCGGCTTCTTGAACAGGCCCGAGCCCGGGAACACCGCGAACCGGGCGCCGCGCGCGCCGCCGTACTCGCGCTTCTCCACGTCGAACAGGCCGATGTGGGAGAGCAGGCCGGCCAGCAGCGACTGGTGGATCCGGTCGGCGTCCGGCTCGGCGTCCTCGTGCGGCTCCTCGATGGTGACGCCCAACTGCTTGGCGACCGTGCGCAGCTGGGTGTAGATGTCCTGCCACTCCCGTATCCGCAGGTAGTTGAGGAACTCCGCCTTGCACATCCGGCGGAAGGCCGAGGAGGACAGCTCGCGCTGCTGCTCCCGGACGTAGCGCCACATCGCCAGGTAGGACAGGAAGTCGGAGGTCTCCGAGTTGAACCGGCGGTGCCGCTCGTCGGCGGCCTGGCGCTTCTCGGCGGGGCGCTCGCGCGGGTCCTGGATGGACAGCGCGGCGGCGATCACCATCACGTCGCGCACGCAGCCGTTCTTGTCGGCCTCCAGCACCATCCGGGCCATCCGCGGGTCCACCGGGAGCTGGGCCAGCTGGCGGCCGAGCGCGGTGAGGCGCTTGCGCGGGTCCTTCTCGTCCGGGTCCAGCGCGCCCAGCTCGTGCAGCAGGTGCACGCCGTCCTTGATGTTGCGGGAGTCCGGCGGGTCCAGGAACGGGAAGGCGGCGATGTCGCCGAGGCCCGCCGCCGTCATCTGCAGGATCACCGAGGCCAGGTTGGTGCGCAGGATCTCGGCGTCGGTGAACTCGGGGCGGGAGAGGAAGTCCTCCTCCGAGTACAGCCGGATGCAGATGCCGTCGGAGGTGCGGCCGCAGCGGCCCTTGCGCTGGTTGGCGCTGGCCTGGCTGATCGCCTCGATCGGCAGCCGCTGCACCTTGGTGCGGTGGCTGTAGCGGGAGATCCGGGCGGTGCCCGGGTCGATCACGTACTTGATGCCGGGGACGGTGAGGCTGGTCTCGGCGACGTTGGTGGCGAGGACGATCCGGCGGCTGCCGGAGCGCTGGAACACCCGGTGCTGCTCGGCCGAGCTCAGCCGGGCGTACAGCGGCAGGATCTCGGTGGACTTGAGTTTCAGCTTGTCCAGGGCGTCGGCGGTGTCGCGGATCTCGCGCTCGCCGGAGAGGAAGACCAGGATGTCGCCCGGGCCCTCGGCCTGGAGTTCCTGGGCCGCTTCGCAGATCGCCTGGATCTGGTCCCGGTCGCGGTCGGCGTCCGTCGCGTCGTCGTCCTCGTCCAGGTCGTCGACGACCGGGCGGTACCGGACCTCCACCGGGTAGGTGCGGCCGGAGACCTCGATGATCGGGGCGTCGTCGAAGTGCCGGGCGAAGCGCTGCGGGTCGATGGTCGCGGAGGTGATCACGACCTTGAGGTCCGGGCGGCGCGGGAGCAGCTGCTTGACGTAGCCGAGGATGAAGTCGATGTTGAGGCTGCGTTCGTGCGCCTCGTCGATGATCAGGGTGTCGTACTGGAGCAGTTCGCGGTCGGTCTGGATCTCCGCGAGCAGGATGCCGTCCGTCATCAGCTTGACCAGGGTGTCCTGGCCGACCTGGTCGGTGAACCGGACCTTCCAGCCGACCGCCTCGCCCAGCGGGCTGCGCAACTCCTCCGCGACCCGCTCGGCGACCGTACGGGCGGCGATCCGGCGCGGCTGGGTGTGGCCGACCAGACCGCGCACGCCGCGGCCCAGCTCCAGACAGATCTTCGGGATCTGGGTGGTCTTGCCGGAGCCGGTCTCACCCGCGACGATCACCACCTGGTGGTCCCGGATGGCCGCCAGGATCTCGTCCTTCTTCTGGCTGACCGGCAGCTCGGCGGGATAGCTGATCGGCGGGACGGCACCTCTGCGCTGCTCGACCAGCAGCTCGGCGCGGTCGATGTCGGCGGCGATCTGGGCGGCGACCTTCTGCCGGGCCTCGGGCTTGCGGACCCGACGGGCCCCCTCCAGTCGGCGCCCGATCCGCACCTGGTCGCGCAGGGTCAGCTCGGGCAGGCGGGCGGCCAGCTCACCGATACCGGGACCCTCGGCGGGTGCGGGGGCGGACTGGACTGCGGGAGAACTCACTGCGGGCATCCCTCTAGGTTCGCAAGGAGGCACGGCGGCGCGCACCTCGGTTTTCGAGCCTCTCCAGTGTCACAGCCCCCGGCGGCCGAGCGCGAACGGCGGGCCCGGGTGCCGGTGACGTCGGGCCGGGCGGCTCCGGGCCGGGCCGGGCAACGGTTCGCGGCGGTTTCGGGCTCTGGGGGTTGAGGAGGTGCTCATGGGAGCCCAGAAGACCGCGAGGGACGAGGAGTTCCGCGCGTTCACCGGCAGCGCGTGGACGCGGCTGCTCAGGACGGCGTACCTGCTCGCGGGGGACCGGCACACCGCCGAGGACCTGGTCCAGCAGGCCCTGGAGCGGGCGTACGTCGCCTGGGGCCGGGTCCGGGCGGCCGACGACCCGCACGCCTACGTGCGCCGGATCCTGATCAACGAGCACGCCCGCCGGTTCCGCCGCCGAGCGGCCGAGGAACTGGTCACCGCCGTCCCCGACCGGGCCGCACCCGAGGGCCCCGACGGCTACGCGCGGCTGGACGAACGGGCGGCGCTGCTCACGGCCCTCGGCACGCTGCCGCCCCGGCAGCGGCAGGCCGTCGTGCTGCGGTACTGGGAGGACCTCACCGAGACCCAGACCGCCGCGGCGATGGGCTGCTCGGTCGGGACGGTGAAGAGCCAGGCGGCCAGGGGCCTGGCCAAGCTGCGGGAGGCCTCCTCACTCAACGGGCTGGCGAGCATCGGAGGCGGAAGATGAGCAACGAGGGCAACGTGGGGGCCGTGGGGAACGTGGGCGGCGAGGAAGGGGCCGGGGCGGGGTCCGAGGCCTCGGCGGCGCGGGTCCTGGGCGAGCTGGCCGGAAGCGTCGAGATCGGGGCCGTCCCGTACGACCGGCTGGTCGCCGGGGGGCGGCGCCGGCTGCGGCGCCGGCGGCTGCTGACCAGCGGGGCGGTGGCGGCGCTGGTCGCGGCGGCCGTCGTCGGGGGGACGGCACTCGGCGGGCTCGGGCGGGGGCGGGGGCCGGGCGACGCGGCCGACGCGGGGGCGGTGGTGGCGGACGCCCGGACCGTCACCACCGCCGAGGCCGCCGCGGGCACCGCAGGCACCGCGGGCACCGCCGCGACACCGACCGCTCCCGCGCGGGATCCGTTCACCCCGGTCCGGGTCGTGGTCGGCCAGGGCAGCACGAACGGCAGGCAGTGGCAGGCGTGGGCCGCGTTCTGGCCGGCGGCCGCCACCAAGGAGGACGCCCTCCGGCAGGCCCGGCTGATCTGGGCGGACCGGCACGCGGCCATCCCGCAACTGCCGGAGACCACCAGGGCGGACATCGACCGGAGCTGGCGCCCGGACGTGGACCTGGTGAACCTCTACGCCACCGTGGACGGGCAGCGCCAGGTCGACGACGCGATGCACGACACCCCCGCCCCGGGGGCGCCGGACGGGGCGATCATCGACCGGGCCACCTCCGGAGGGGGGACGATGCTCGGGCTCAAGGGCGGGGAGCTGGGCGCCTCACCGGTGGTGATCGCCGGGGTCCGGCCCCAGGTCGCGAAGGTCGTGGTCACCTGGGACACCGGCGGCGTCAGCGCGTCGGTGCCGGTCGCCCTCGGGGACTCCCCGACGCGCTGGTACGCGATCGCCAAGAAGCCGGGCGCCCAGGCCCGCACGTTCACGTACTACGCGGCGGACGGCTCCGTGCTGGGCACCGATGCCAGCTGGTTCCGCTCCTACTGAACCCGCCCGGCGCTGTGCCGGCCCCGGCGCCGCCCGCGCGACCGGCCCACGTCCCCCTCGGGTCAGCCCGCCCGAGGGGGAGCCGCCCGGGATCAGTAGGGCAGCAGGTCGCCGGTGGCCAGCTCGAAGCCGAAGGGCTCCGGGGCCATGAGTGCGACGCCTCCCGAACCGAATCCCACCGGTGTCCGGCACCCAGCGTGGTCGGCGCCCGGCCCCCGGGACGGCGGAAGCCCCGCAGCGATCACGCTGCGGGGCTTCCGATCTGTGGCCAGGGCCGGGGTCGAACCGGCGACCTTCCGCTTTTCAGGCGGACGCTCGTACCAACTGAGCTACCTGGCCGTACTACACCGTCTCTTGCGAGACGAGCGATCCCGACGGGACTTGAACCCGCGACCTCCACCTTGACAGGGTGGCGAGCTAACCAACTGCTCCACGGGACCTTGTAGTGGTTTCCCACTAAGGTCTTGCGGCACTGCTTTTTACTACGGTACTGCGTGCCCCCAACGGGATTCGAACCCGTGCTACCGCCTTGAAAGGGCGGCGTCCTGGGCCACTAGACGATGAGGGCTTGCGGCCTGTCCCGCTGTTTCCAGCGTTCGGGGACGTCGAGAAGCATATGGGATGCAGGGCGGATCGCCAAAACGGGTTTCGGCCGGGTGGGTGGGGGCCGTCCGAGGGCCGCCCGGGGCGGGGGTCAGGACCAGCCGAGTTCGTCGAGTTCGTGGTCGTCGAAGCCGAAGTGGTGGGCGACCTCGTGGATGACCGTGGTGCGGACTTCGGCGACGACCTGGTCGTGGGTCTCGCAGTGCCGGAGGGTGGGGCCGCGGTAGATGAGGATCCGGTCGGGCAGGACGCCCGCGTACCACTCGCCGCGTTCGGTGAGCGGGGTGCCCTCGTAGAGGCCGAGGAGTTCCGGGTCGGCGGGGTCGGGTTCGTCCTCGACGAAGACGGCGACGTTGTCCATCATGGCCGCGAGCTGCGGGGGAATCTGGTCGAGGGCGTCGCTGACCAGCGTCTCGAACTCTTCCCGGGTCATCTCCACCGGTTCATTGTCGGGTCTGGAGTGACGCTGTGCCAGACGGCGGAAGCCGGTGTTTGATGGGGTTATGGCGACCTCGGACGGCACGGTGGACGGCCCGGCGCGGACCCGGCCGGTGGGCGACGGGACGGCCGCCCGGAGACGGCCGCCGGTGTGGCGCGGGCAGGGGCCGGCCGTGGCCGTGATCGCGGTGGGCGGGGCGATCGGGGCGGTGGCCCGGTACGGCGCCGGGTTGGCCTGGGCGAACGGGCCGGCGGCGTTCCCGTGGACGACGCTGCTGATCAACGTGGTCGGGTGCGCGGTGATCGGGGTCTTCCTGGTGGTGATCACCGAGGGGCGTCCGGCGCACCCGCTGCTGCGGCCGTTCTTCGGCACCGGGGTGCTGGGCGGCTTCACCACCTTCTCGACGTACGCGGTGGACATCCGGCGGCTGGTGGAGGAGGGGCGGCTCGGGCTCGGGCTGGCGTACTTGGGGCTGACGCTGCTGGGCGCGCTCGGCGCGGTGTGGGCGGCGGCCGCGCTGACGCGCCGTCTGATCGCCCGTGGGGGCGTGCGGTGAGCAGGTTGAGCGGGCCGGCGCTGCGGCTGACCGTGCTGGTGGGGGAGAACGACCGCTGGCACCACCGGCCGCTGTACAGCGAGATCGTGCACCGGGCGCGGGCGGCGGGGCTGGCCGGGGCGAGCGTGTTCCGGGGGATCGAGGGGTTCGGGGCGTCGTCGCTGGTGCACACGGCGCGGCTGCTGTCGCTGAGCGAGGACCTGCCGGTGGCGGTGGTGATCGTGGACGAGGAGGAGCGGGTGCGGGCGTTCCTGCCGCAGTTGGACGGGCTGGTGGCGGAGGGTCTGGTGCTGCTGGACCGCTGCGAAGTGGTCAGGTACGTGGGGCGGGAAGGGGCTTCGGGGTGAACTGGCTGCTGGTGGTGGCGGGCGCGGCGGTCGGCGCGCCGCTGCGGTACCTGACCGACCGGGCCGTGCAGGCCCGGCACGACTCGGTGTTCCCCTGGGGGACGTTCGCGGTGAACGTGGCCGGCTGCCTGGTGCTCGGCCTGGTGACCGGGGCGGTGGCGGCAAGGGCCGCGTCCCCGCACGTCCAGGTGCTGCTGGGGACGGGGCTGTGCGGGGCGCTGACCACGTACTCGACCTTCTCGTACGAGACGCTGCGGCTGGTCGAGACCGGGGCGGGGCGGTACGCGCTGGCGAACGTGGCGGGCAGCGTGGTGGCGGGGCTGGCCGCGGTGTACGCGGGGGCGGGGCTGGCCTCGGCGTTCTGGGGCTGAGCGTCTGCCCGCCTGTCCGTCCGCCGGTCTGCTCGCCTGCCCGCCTGCCCGCCTGCCCGCCTGCCCGCCTGTCCGCCTGTCCGTCCGCCGGTCTGCTTGCCTGCCGGTTCGGCGGGTTGTGGCGGATGCGGCCCGGACGCTTCCTGGCGCGCTGCCCGTGTCCCGTCGGGGCGGGCGCGCGTTGGGCACCGAAAAGCGGCCGCGCGAGCAGTGGGCGGCCCGGGTGGGGCGGTGGAGAGGGAGCTCGGTGGCTTCGGTGCGGGCGGTTCGGGCGGTGGTGCGTACGGCTTCGGTGCTGGCGGTGGCCGGGCTGGGGTTGACGGGGTGCATGTCGGTCGGTCCTGAGGCGGAGGTGAAGCACGGGGTGGCGCCGGTCGGGCAGGTCGGTCCGGCGGGCAAGCCGGGGGTGACGAGCGGGCCGTCGGCCTCGCCGAGCGGCGCGCATCCGGGGAGTGCGTCCGGGCGCCCGGAGCGTTCGGGGGGCTTGCAGAGCGAGAACGCGCCGGCCGGGGTGACGGCTGCGGCGGCGGGCGAGGTGGCACCCGGCGCGAACGGCGCGGCCGCCGGCGTGGTCCCGGTGCCGGGGGCGCCCGCCGTGGACGCCGCACCGGCCGGCACCGGCGTGAACGGTTCAGCGGGGGGCGTGAGTGCCAGCCCCGCGCCCCGGCCGGGCGGCGGTGCGTCGGCCGGTACCGGTGGTGCGGCGGGCACCGGCGGCGCGGGCGGGGCGGGTGGCACCGGTGAGGGCCGCTCCGGCGGCACGGCGGGCACGCCGTCGGCCACGCCGAGCAGCCACCCCTCGACGTCCCCCGAGCCCGAGCACAGCTCACCCGCCGCGACCGTCCCACCGACCCCGGAGCCCTCGGCCGGCAACTCCGGTTCCTCGGCCCCGAGCCCGCATGCGGGTGGGCATTAGCGGGCTGGCCAGGGCATTTGCCTCTGATCCCGAGGTTCGTCTATGGTGGTAGATCGTTCGTTTGATTCATTTGACTGGCGCCCTATTCCCATCTGGCGCCCTTGGCGCGTTCCGGCGATCCGTGGCTGACCGCATAGAGGCGGTTGTGAAACAGAACCCCCGGACTTTGGCGCGTGCCACTTCCGGAAGGTTTTACATGTCTCTCGTTGACGACGCCCGCTTCGCCATGCCCGCGAGCGAGGCCGCCGCCGATGTCACCGACACCGCCGACACCCTCACCGACGCCGTCGAGGCCGTCGAGCCCACCGACGCCGACGTCGAGCTGAACGCCGACGCCGCCGAGGCCGAGGAGGCCGTCGAGGCCGCCGAGCCCACCATCACCTTCGGCGACCTCGGCCTGCACGACGACGTCGTGCGCGCCCTCGCCAAGCGCGGTGTCACCACCCCGTTCCCGATCCAGGCCGCGACCATCCCGGACGCCCTGGCCGGCAAGGACGTGCTGGGCCGTGGCCGTACCGGCTCCGGCAAGACCCTCAGCTTCGGCCTGCCGCTGCTGACCCGCCTCGCCGACGGCGAGCGCACCAAGCCCAAGCACCCGCGCGGCCTGATCCTCGTCCCGACCCGCGAGCTGGCCATGCAGGTGGCCGACGCCCTGGAGCCGTTCGGCTCGGTGCTCGGCCTCAAGCTCAAGGTCGTCTGCGGCGGCACCTCGATGTCGAACCAGATCTACGCGCTGGAGCGCGGCGTCGACGTCCTGGTCGCCACCCCCGGCCGTCTGCGCGACCTGCTGAACCGCGGCAGCGCCAAGCTGGCCGACGTCCGGACCGTCGTGCTCGACGAGGCCGACCAGATGGCCGACATGGGCTTCCTGCCCGAGGTCACCGAGATCCTCGACCAGGTGCCGGCCGGTGGCCAGCGCCTGCTGTTCTCCGCCACCCTGGAGAACGAGATCGACACTCTGGTCAAGCGCTACCTGAAGAACCCGGTCACCCACGAGGTCGACCCGTCGGCCGGCGCGGTCACCACCATGACCCACCACATCCTCGTGGTGAAGCCCAAGGACAAGGCGCCGATCACCAACGCGATCGCCGCCCGCAAGGGCCGCACGATCATCTTCGTCCGCACCCAGATGGGCGCCGACCGCGTCGCCGAGCAGCTCATCGAGGCCGGCGTGAAGGCCGACGCGCTGCACGGCGGGATGACCCAGGGCGCCCGTACCCGCGTCCTCGGCGACTTCAAGGACGGCTACGTCAACGTCGTCGTCGCCACCGACGTCGCCGCCCGCGGCATCCACGTCGACGGCATCGACCTGGTCCTCAACGTGGACCCGGCCGGCGACCACAAGGACTACCTGCACCGCTCCGGCCGCACCGCCCGGGCCGGGCGCTCCGGCGCCGTCGTCACCCTGGTGCTGCCGCACCAGCGCCGCGGCGTCTTCCGCCTGATGGAGGACGCGGGCGTCGACGCCTCGCGCCACATCCTCGACCACGCCTTCGACGCCGAGGTCGCCAAGATCACCGGCGCCCGTTCGCTGATCGAGGTCCAGGCCGAGAGCGCGGCCGGCATCGCCGGTGCCGCCGAGCGCGAGCTCGCCGACATGACCCGCCAGCTGGAGCGCGCGCAGCGCCGCACCACCGAGCTGCGCGAGGAGGCCGACCGCCTGGCCGCGCGGGCCGCCCGCGAGCGGGCCGAGCTGGGCATCGAGGACGAGGCCCCGGCCGCCGAGGCGGGCGACGAGGCCGCTGCGGAGACCCCGGCCACCGAGGCGCCGGCTCCGGCCGCCGCGCCGCAGGCCGAGGAGCGCACGCCGTCGTACCGCGAGGCGCGCACCGAGCGTCCGGCCTTCGGCCGTGACCGTGACCGCGATGACCGTGGCGGCCGTTCCGGTGGCTTCAACCGTGACCGTGACGACCGTGGTGGCCGTTCCTTCGGTGACCGCGACGACCGCGGTGGCCGTTCCGGCGGCTTCAACCGCGATGACCGTGGCGGCCGTTCCGGCGGTTTCAACCGTGACCGTGACGACCGTGGTGGCCGTTCCTTCGGTGACCGCGACGACCGCGGTGGCCGTTCCGGTGGCTTCAACCGTGACCGTGACGACCGTGGTGGCCGTTCCTTCGGTGACCGCGACGACCGCGGCGCCCGCTCGGGCGGCTTCAACCGTGACCGTGACGACCGCGGCGGCCGCTCCTTCGGTGACCGTCCGGCCCGCACCGGTGGTGGCTTCGACCGCGACCGTTCCGGCGGTTTCAACCGTGACCGCGACGACCGCGGCGGCCGCTCCTTCGGCGACCGTCCGGCCCGCACCTTCGGTGACCGCCCGTCCTTCGGCCGGGACCGCGACGAGCGCGGCGGCAGCAACAACCGTCCGTTCGCGCGTCGTGACGACCACCGCTCCGGCGGCCGTCCGCAGGCCTCCGGTGGTGGCTTCGGCCGTGACCGTGACGACCGTGGCGGCGCCCGCTCGGGTGGCTTCGACCGCGACCGTTCCGGTGGCTTCAACCGCGACGACCGCAAGCCGCGCTGGAAGAACTGACGCCGTACGGCCGGTGGTTGACCACCGGTAGCTGAACACCTGAACACACGCGACGGGCCCGCTCCACGCACTGGAGCGGGCCCGTCGCGTTCCCCCGATGCCCCCGGGTACCTCCCCCGGTACCCCTCGTGCCCCCGAGGCGTTGTTCTGCGGCTGAGAATAACCTGTGGCGCGGCCCGGCGGAAGTCCCGTAGCGTCCCGGACATGAGCAGCAGACTGCACGACGTGGCCCGGGTGAACGAGGAGATCGCCGAGCGGGGGAGCTACCGGGCGGCCGGTGGCGAACTCGTCACGGTGGGGGAGCAGTTGGCGGCCGCCAGGGCCGGCACGGTGTCGTACGCGCCGCCGGCGCTGGACGCGCTGCTGCGGGGCGGGGGCCCGGGGCCCGGGCCGGGTGGGCCCGGTGGGCCCGTCGGGGCGGTGGAGGTGACGGCCGAAGGCAGCATCGAGGCCGCCCGGCGCCTGGTCGAGGGCGGGGCGGGCCCGGTCGGGGTGCTCAACTTCGCCTCCGCGCGCAACCCCGGCGGCGGCTACCTGCGCGGCGCCCGCGCCCAGGAGGAGGACCTGTGCCGCAGCGCGCTGCTCTACACCTGCCTGCTGGAGGCGCCGGACTACTACGAGGCGCACCGCGCCTCCGCCGACCTCCGGTACAGCCACCGGGTGATCGTCTCGCCCGACGTCCCGGTGATCCGCGGCCGGGGCGGGGACCTGCTGGCGCGGCCGTACCCGGTCACCTTCCTGACCTCGCCCGCGCCCAACGCGGGCCAGCTGGAACGGCGTTCGGCCGACGTGGATGTCCGGGGCGTGCTCGCCGAGCGGGCCGTCCGGGTGCTCGCGGCGGCGGCCCGGCACGAGGTCCGCACGCTGGTGCTCGGGGCCTGGGGCTGCGGGGTGTTCCGCAACGACCCGGCCCAGGTCGCCGAGGCCTTCGAGGGCGCGCTCTCCCGGTACGGGGCGGCCTTCGAACGGGTGGTGTTCGCGGTCTGGGACCGCTCACCGGTCTCGGCGAACCGGGCCGCGTTCGAGGCACGGTTCGGCGGGGCGGCGCAGCCCGGCGAGGCGGTGCGCTGAGGCCGCCGCCCGGGTATCGCCGCCAGGTGTCGCTGCCGAGGCCGGTGAGCGGGCCGGCGCGCGGCTCGCGCCGGGTGCTGCTACCGCTTGCGGGCGGCCAGCGCCGTCGCGGCCGTAGAGGCCGCCGCGACCACACCGGTGACGGCGAAGACCGACGGCCAGGCGCCGATCTTCTTCGCCAGCGGATGCGAACCGCCGAACGCCGCCACGTACAGACCGGTCAGCGCCGCCGCAGTGGCCGCGCCCGAGCTGCGGTGCCACTGCGCGGCCGCCCCGGCACCGGCCACCGCCAGCACGGCGCCGCCCAGTTCGCGCCGGCCGCTCCAGCGGGCGACGCCGTAACCGCCCACCAGGCCGCTCGCCGCGGTCAGCGCGGCGGGCGCGGCGGCCGAGAGCACGTTGGGGACCTTCGCCATCGTCGACTCCACTCGTAGAGGTTGTCCTGACTTCCTGTTCCGGCTTCCGACCATAGCCCGCCCGCCCCGCGCGCCGGTCCGGGCCTCCGGCCTCCAGCAGGCCGCCGTCCTCCCCGCCGTCCGCTTCGCCGTCCGCTCCGCCGTCCTCCCCGCCGTCCGCTTCGCCGTCCGCTCCGCCGTCCTCCCCGCCGTCCGCTCCGCCGTCCTCCCCGCCGTCCGCTTCGCCGTCCGCTCCGCCGTCCTCGACTCCGAGGCCTGTCAGCCCCCGGTGGCAGACTGCGAGCGTGACTGACACCGCGATCACCGACGGCCGCTACCGGATCCGCAACGTCGACAGCGGCCTGCTGCTCGAAGTCGCCGACGGCAGCCGGCGCAGCGGCGCCCGCGTCCGCCAGGGCGCGGACGACGGTTCCGACGCCCAGCTCTGGCAGCTCACCGCCGTCCACCCGGGCGGCGCCCTCTGCCACCTGGAGAACGCCGCCAGCGGCAAGCGCCTCGACGTCACCGGCGCCTCCACCGACGACGGCGTCCCCATCCAGCAGTGGTCCGCCAACGCCTTCGGCGCCCAGGAGTGGCTCCTCGAAGCCCACGTGGACGCCCCCGGCACCTACACCATCACCAGCTTCATCAGCGGCAAGCCCCTCACCGCCGCCGCACCGCCCGACCCCACCGTCCACCAGTGGGAGGACACCGACTCGCCCGCCCAGTGGTGGCGCTTCGAACGCCAGGAGTAGGTGCGTCCCCGGGCCGGTCAGGCCGACAGGTTGGCGCGCAGGGCGGTCAGTTCCTCGTCGGTGACGCCGTGGGCGCGGAGGTAGGCGGGGACGGAGGAGTGCTGGGTGTGGATCCAGCCCAGGGCGGAGGCGAGGAGTTCGGCGGTGACGGGGCGGGAGACGCGTTCGGTGCCGGTCTCGTCGACGTAGGGGGTGGGGCCCCGGTCGAGGCCGAGGCCGACGTTGGAGAGCAGGAAGTCGGCGGTGACGTCGGCCTCCGAGGCGCCGAGCAGGGACTGCAGGACGGCGATGGTCAGGCCGGTGCGGTCCTTGCCGACGGCGCAGTGCACGAGGGCGGGCAGCGCGCCGGGGGCGGCGAGGCGGCGGACGACGGCGGCGAGGGACGGGCCGGCGGTCCGGGCCATGAAGGGGTAGAGCGCCGCCTGGTCCTCGGGCCAGGGCTGGTCGACGTCCTCGCGGTTGGCGGGCAGGGTCGGCAGGTTGAGGGCCTCGTGGTCGAGGCCGTGCCGCAGGTCGGGCCAGACCTCCAGCTCGACCGGACTGCGCAGGTCGAGGACGGTGCGCAGGCCGAGGGCCTTGAGGCGCCGGGCGCCCTCTTCGGTGAGGGTGTGGAAGGAGCCGGAGCGGTAGAGCACGCCCCGCCGCAGGGCGCCTATCCCGCCCGCGTCACGGAAGTTGCGCACACCGGGGATGTCGATGAAGGCATCGGTCATGGCCCCACGGTACGGGCGGGGGGCGGGCCGGCGGAAGGAAACCGGAGGGAACCTTTCAGCGCCCGCCGGAGACGTCCAGGAAGGCGTTGGTGGTGTACGAGGCGGCGGGGGAGAGCAGGAAGAGGATCGCCTCGGCGACCTCCTCCGCCCGTCCGCCGCGCCGCATCGGCAGTCCGGGGGCGACCCGGTCGACCCGGCCGGGCTCGCCGCCGAGGGCGTGGATGTCGGTGTGGATCAGGCCGGGGCGGACGGCGTTGACCCGGATCCCCTCGGCGGCGACCTCCAGGGCGAGGCCGCGGGTCATCGAGTCGACGGCGCCCTTGGCGGCCGCGTAGTCGACGTACTCGTTGGGCGAGCCGAGCCGCGAGGCGGCCGAGGACACGTTGACGATGGCACCGCCGCGGCCGCCGTGCCGGGTGGACATCCGGCGCACGGCCTGGGCCGCGCACAGGAACGGGCCGGTGATGTTGGCGGCCCAGATCCGGTTCAGCCGGTCCTCGTCGATGTCCTCCAGCCGGCACTGCTTCTCCAGCGTGCCGGCGTTGTTCACCAGGCCGGTGAGCAGCCCGAGTTCGGCGTCCACGGTGGTGAACAGCCGCTCCACCTCGGCGGTGCGGGTGACGTCGGCCCGGACGGCGAGCGCGGTGCCGCCCTCGGCCCGGACGGCGTCCACCACGGCGGTGGCCGAGGCCTCGTCCGTGCGGTAGTTGACGCAGACCCGGTAGCCGTGCCGGGCGGCGAGCAGGGCGGTGGCGGCGCCGATGCCGCGGCCGGCGCCGGTGACGATCAGGACGCCGTCGTCGGAGGTGGTGGTCGACATGCTCGGTACGCTACCCGGCGGACCGGCCGGGGCGGGCCCCGGAGCGGAAATCGTTCGCCCGGCGCGGCCCGGACCGGCGAGGATGCGGTAGCGGCGTCGCCACCGCAGCCCTGCCGACTGCCAGGTCGAGAGGCGTCGAGAGAGTCGAGAGAGTCGAGGGAGGAGACCGGCGATGTCCGACGCACCCGCACCGGCACCCGCACCCGTACCTGCCGTCCCCGGCACCGTCCTGCTCGCCGGCGTGGTCGGCTCCACCGCGTACGGCTTCGCCCACGCCGGCTCCGACGTCGACCGGCTCGGCCTGTACGCCGCCCCCACCGAGGAACTGCACGGCCTGCACCGCCCGGCCGAGTCGCACGTCACCACCGGGCCCGACGTCACCCTGCACGAGGCCGCCAAGTGGTGCCGCCTGGCGCTGTCCTGCAATCCGACCGCCTCCGAGCTCGTCTGGCTGCCGGACGACCTGTACGAGATCCGCACTCCGCTCGGTGCCGAACTGGTCGAGATCCGCTCGAGCTTCCTCAGTGAGTCGGGCGTCCGGAAGGCCTATCTCGGTTACGCAGAGCAGCAGTTCCGCAAACTGCTGACCCGCGACACGACCGACCCGGCCACCCGCCGCCGGGCCGCCAAGCACGCCCGGCACCTGGTCCGGCTGGTCGAACAGGCCGTCCGGCTGCACGAGACCGGCCACAACCCGGTCCGCCTCGCCGACCCCGGACACGTCCGCGACCTCGGCGAACGCATCGCCGACCGCCCCGCCGTCGCCGAATCCCTGCTCGCCGACGCCGCCGACCGCCTCGCCCGCCCCGGCGTCCTCCCGGCCGCCCCCGACCCGCGCCCCGCCGAATCCTGGCTCCGCCGCGTCCGTGCCGCCCACTACGCTCCGCCCCCCGCCCCCGGCGCGCCCGCGCAATCCACTGGCGGAGCCCTGCGCCCCACCGGGTAGGATCACGGTGGCCCTCCCCAACCGGGACGAGGGCCGCGGGCCACTAGCTCAATTGGCAGAGCTGCGGACTTTTAATCCGTAGGTTCAGGGTTCGAGCCCCTGGTGGCCCACCGAACTGAGGCCAGGTCAGACACCCTCTGACCTGGCCTTTTGCATGTCCGCCGCCGGTGAACGCACTGCGGCACCCCGGCTGGTCGAGTAGCCGGGGTGCCGCGGTGCGGTGTGGGTCGTGGGGCGGATCAGGCCGCGGCGCGGATCGGGGCGCCGGTCTGGTGGAGGTGGGTGAGGATCTCGCGGTACGAGCGGAAGAGGCCGGTCTCGTAGTAGGTGATCTCCTTCTCGGCGCAGAAGTCGCGGGTGAGGATGGCGGCGCGGCGCAGGGCCGGGGTGGGCATGCTGGGGAAGAGGTGGTGCTCGACCTGGTAGTTGAGGCCGCCCATCAGGGCGTCGATGAAGTAGCCGCCGCGGACGTTGCGGGAGGTGAGGACCTGGCGGCGGAGGAAGTCGAGCCGCATGCCGGGCGTCACCATCAGCATGCCCTTGTGGTTGGGGGCGAAGACGCAGCCCAAGTAGACGCCGAGCAGGGCCTGGTGGACGGCGAGGAAGGCGAAGGCCTTGCCGACCGGGAGGGCGGCGAAGACCAGCCCGAGGTAGGCGGCGAAGTGGGCGACCAGCAGGAAGCCCTCCAGGTAGGGGCGCTTCATGATCGGGCTGCGCAGCGCGCGGAAGCTGTTGTAGCTGAGGTTGAGGCCTTCGAGCAGGAGCAGCGGGAAGAAGAGGAACGCCTGGCGGCGGCCGATGAAGCGGGCGATTCCGCTGGCCCTCCTGGCCTGGTCCTGGGACCAGACGACGAGGTCGGGGGAGACGTCCGGGTCCCGCTCCTCGTGGTTGGGGTTGGCGTGGTGGCGGGTGTGCTTGTTCATCCACCAGCCGTAGCTCATGCCCATCAGGAGGTTGGCGACGATGCGGCCGCCGATCTCGCCGGCGCGGCGCCCGGTGAACACCTGACGGTGCGCCAGGTCATGTGCCATTAATCCCAGTTGGGCGAAGACGATGGACATGGCGGCGGCCAGTCCGAGCTGGAGCCAGGTGTCGCCGAGGGCGAACATGGCCCACCAGCCGCCGAGGAACGCGGCGAGGACGAGGCCCGCGCGGACGGTGTAGTAGACCGGGCGTCGGTCGAGCAGGCCCTCGGCGGTGATCCGGCGGCTCAGTTGGGCGAAGTCGCTCCCGCCGGTTCCGGGCGGGGCGGTGTCCGGTGGTCCGGCGGGCGGCTGCGGCCGGGTTTTCGCGGTCGGCGTCCCCGCGGTGTCGGTGGTCATGGTGCTGAGTCTGGTCTAGCGAACGGGCCTTGAGAAACGGGGGCATCCCCCTGGGGCGGGGTGAGGAAAACCCCCGGACCGTCCTGGGTGGCCGCGGACGTGCGGCGCGTGGTGCCTGATGGTGCCGCAGGGGCGGGGGGAGGTGGCGTAGGTCACGTCGTAATCGGCTGGTTTCGGGCGTTCTGTGGCGAGCTTGCGCCGTGGTGGCCGGGGTTGGTGGTGGACCGGAGGTCGGTGATCGCGTCGGGCCTAAATATGATCGGAAGCCACGTTCATCGGTTTGTACCGATGTTCGTATGTGCAACCTGGGAACGGTCCCGACCGTCTCCCTGTGTGCGGTGCGCCAGATCGTCCGGGGCGTCGCTTCCGTCGGTGAAAGGTACGCGCATGTCAGGTCAGTGGGGCGAGGGCCCGGCTCGGGGCGAGAACGCACCCGGCGCGCTCACGACGGGGAGCGATGGGTCCGTGCCTCCGCCGCGTACCGGGGGCCGGGCGGAGGCCCGGCGCGCCGCCCAGGGCAAGGGCGGTGGCCGCGGTGGCAAGGACGGCGGCAAGGACGCGGGCAAGGAGGGCGGTCGGGGCGCGGGCAAGGACGGCGGCAGGCCGGAGGCGGCGGCCGGCGGCGGCCGGGCGGCGGCGCGCAACAGCCGCAAGCCCAAGAAGAACGTGAAGAAGATCGTCGCCTGGTCGGCGGCCGGCGTGCTGGTGCTGATCGCGGGCGCCGGCGGGGCGATCTACTTCAAGCTGAACGCCAACATCAAGTCCTTCGACGGCGACGCGATAGCAACCGACCGCCCGCCGGAGGCGCAGGCCGACGCGGACGGCAACAAGCCGGTCAACGTGCTGCTGATCGGCTCGGACAGCCGCGGCAGCAACAACTCCGACCTCGGCGGCGGCGCCGCGGACGGCGGCGCCCGCTCGGACACCACGATCCTGCTGCACGTCTACGCCGACCACAAGCACGCCGTGGGCATCTCGATCCCGCGCAACGCGAAGGTCCCGATCCCGCCCTGCAAACTGCCCAACGGCAAGTGGACCAAGGGGTCGTCCAGCGACCTGTTCAACGCGGCCTTCTCGGTCGGCGGCAGCGACGGCGGCAACCCGGCCTGCGCCCAGAACACGGTGGAGAAGCTCACCGGGATCCGGGTCGACCACACCATCGTGGTCGACTTCAACGGCTTCTCCGCGATGACCAAGGCCGTGAACGGCGTCGACATCTGCCTGCCGAAGGCCATCTACGAGGGCGACGTCAACCCCAACCTGCACAGGAAGGGCGACCTCGTCCTGCCGCAGGGCAAGCAGACCGTGCAGGGCCAGCAGGCGCTGGACTACGTGCGGCTGCGGCACGGCATCGGCGACGGCTCCGACATCGGCCGGATGAAGCGCCAGCAGGCCTTCCTCAGCTCGCTCGCGAGCAAGGTCAAGAAGGACGGGCTGAGCCCCACCAACCTGCTGCCGCTGGCCGACGCCGCGACCAAGTCGCTGGTGGTCGACCCGGGGCTGGCCTCCGCGGACAAGCTGCTCTCCTTCGGGCTGTCGCTCAAGAACATCGACATGCACGACCTCAAGTTCGTGACGGCGCCCTGGCGTTACCGCACCCAGGACAAGGACCTCGACCTGGTCCAGCCGGACGCCAACAAGCTCTGGGAGACCCTCAAGGCCGACCAGACCATCGACGGGCAGAACGCCACCGGCCAGCAGCCGGACGCCGCCGCCAGCCCGAGCGCACCGGCCGCGCCGCAGTCGGCCGCGCCCAGCGCGCCCGCCGCGCCGGTCGCGGACGCCGGCAACTCGTCGATCAAGGTGGCGGTCTACAACGGGACGACCGAGAACGGCCTGGCCGGCAAGGCGACCGCGCAGCTGAAGGCCGCCAAGTTCGCCGCCACCACGGCGGGCCAGGCGGCGAGCACCAAGTACAAGACCACCATGATCGAGTACGGCTCCGGGCAGAAGGCGAACGCCGACAAGGTCGCCGCGTTGTTCCCGGGCGCCAGCGTCGAGGCCGGCAACTCGGCGGGCGTGACCCTGATCGTCGGCAAGGACTTCTCCGCGGCCAACGGCGGCGGGGCCACCGGCCCGTCCACCGGGACGGGCGGCGCGGCCGCGAACGGCACCCCGGCGCCCCCGGCGCCGCTGCCCACCACCGTCACCAACGACGCCCGCTCGGCGGACGACGACATCTGCGCGAACACCACCTACGGCAGCGGCGGCTGACCGCACCCGAGCCGTGGGGACGACCCCCGGGCCCGCGCCGTCCAGGGCGCGCGGGCCCGGGGGTCGTGCCATGGTGGCCGGAGAAACCGGGGAGGCGCCCGGCACGCGGGCGACCTGATGGACGAGGGCCCGACGCACCGGACCCCGACGCACCGGACCCCGACGCACCGGACCCCGACGCACCGGACCCGGGCACACCGGACCCGGCCCACGGACGAGGGGGGGCGCGCACCGAAAGGCGGACCCCCATGCCCGAGATCGCCCTCCAGTTCGACATCGCCGCACCCCGGGCCGTCGTCCTCGCCGCGCTCAACACGCACGGCGGGCTGACCAGCTGGTGGACCACCGGCGTGGACCGGGAGGGCGACGTCCTGCTGTTCGACTTCCCCGGCGTCCCCGAGCCGTTCCGGCTGCGCCGCGAGCGGGCCGACCTGGACCGGGTGGTGTGGGCCAACGCCGGGGCTTTCCCGCCGCACTGGGCCGGCACCTGGATCAGCTGGGACCTCGCCGACCAGCCCGACGAGCCCGGCCGCACCCGGTTGCTGTTCCGGCACGGCGGCTGGCAGCCGGGCAGCGAGGACGGCGTCCCGCTGGTCGCCGGCACCTGGGCCGAACTGCTGGTCCGGCTCAAGGACTACGTGCAGAGCGGCAAGGTGCAGCCGTACTTCGTCACGGCCCAGCGGCACGACGCCGCGTGAACGGCCCGCCGGCGGCTGAACGGGCCCCGGGCCCGTCCGATCGCCCGCCAGGGCGCCGTCCGGTGGCGGGATCGCGGCGCCGGGCCGATGGTGGGCGGTGTACCCGCCGTTCGCGCCGACGGCCGGCACCGGCAGCCCGGCACCGGGCGGCCGGGACCCGCCCGCCCCGACGACCACTGCCTTCGGGAGGCCCAGCAATGCCCGTAGTCACCGCTCCGTACAAGCCCGGCACCCCGTGCTGGATCGACCTGATGGCGAGCGACCAGCAGGCCGCGCTCGACTTCTACCGCGACCTGTTCGGCTGGCAGGGCGAGGTCGGCCCGGCCGAGTTCGGCGGCTACGCCGTGTGCATGCTCAACGACCGGCCGGTCGCCGGGATCATGGCGCGGTCCGCGCCCGAGGGCCAGCCGCTGCCGCCCGTCGCCTGGACCACCTACCTGGCCTCGGACGACGCCGACGTGAGCGGGGCCGCCATCGCCGAGCACGGCGGCACGATCCTCTACCCGGCGATGGACGTCGGCGTGATCGGTCGGATGCTGGTCGCCGCCGACCCGACCGGCGCGGTGTTCGGCGTCTGGCAGGCGATGGACTTCATCGGCGCGGGCGTGGTCAACGAGCCCGGCGCACTGGTCTGGAACGAGCTCAACACCGCCGACACCGAAGCGGCCGGCCGCTTCTACCTCCCGGCGCTCGGGCTGCGCCCGGCGACCATCCAGGGCATGGAGGGGTACTTCTCGCTCAACGCCGGCGACCGTACGGTGGGCGGCATGCAGCCGATCCCCGGGTACCTGGGGGCGGGCACGCCCTCGCACTGGATGGCCTACTTCTCGGTGGACGACACCGACTCCACCGTGGACGCCCTGGTCAAGGCGGGCGGCTCGGTGATCCAGCCGCCGTTCGACATGCAGTCCGGCCGGATGGCGGTCGTCCAGGACCCGCAGGGCGCGGTGTTCGCGGTGGCGGAGGCCGCCGAGGCGCAGATGCCCGACTCTCCGTAACAGCGCCGGGCACCCCTCGCCGTGACAGCGCCGGGCACCCACGAGCCCACCTGGCCACCCACGAGCACCCGGGCAACCCACGAGCACCCGGGCAACCGGAAGCCGCCCTTCCCGCGACGCGCCGCCGGGAAATGGGCGGCTTCCCCGCGTTCCCGGGTAAGACTGCACCCATGCTGGGGCTACCGGACGACATCCGCGCTTTCCTCTTCGACCTCGACGGGGTCCTCACCCAGACCGCCAAGGTGCACGCCGCGGCCTGGAAGGACACCTTCGACTCCTTCCTGCGCGCCGAAGCCGCCCGCACCGGCGGGCAGTTCGTCCCCTTCGACGCCGTCACCGACTACGACACCTACGTGGACGGCCGCCCGAGACTGGACGGCACCCGGGCGTTCCTGCACAGCCGGGGCGTCGACCTGCCCGAGGGCACCGACGCCGATCCGCCCAACACCCGTACCGTGCACGGGATCAGCCGGGCCAAGAACGACACCGTCCTGCGGTTGATCCGCGAGCAGGGCGTCCAGCCGTACGACGGCTCGGTCGCGTACGTGCACCGGCTGCGCGCGCTCGGGCTGCCCAGCGCCGTGGTGTCCTCCAGCGCCAACTGCCGGGACGTGCTGCGGGCGGCGGGCATCGAGGGGCTGTTCGACGTGATCGTGGACGGCGTCGTCGCCCAGCGCGAGGGCCTGCCCGGCAAACCCGCCCCCGACACCTACCTGTACGCCGCCCGCACACTGGGCGTCGAGCCCGCGCACGCCGCCGTCTTCGAGGACGCGCTCGCCGGGGTGGCCTCCGGCCGGGCGGGCGGCTTCGGGGCCGTGGTCGGGGTCAACCGCACCGGGCAGGCCGCCGAACTGCGCCGGGACGGCGCGACCGTGGTCGTCGACGACCTCGCCGAACTGCTGGAGGAGCGGGCATGAGTGAGCGGAGCGAGGCAGTCGCATGAGTGGCTTGGACAACTTCTCCGTCGACCCCTGGCTGATCGCCGAGCAGGGCCTGGACCTGACCGCGATGGCCCGCGCCGAGTCGCTGTTCGCGCTCTCCAACGGCCACATCGGCCTGCGCGCCAACCTGGACGAGGGCGAGCCGCACGGCCTCCCCGGCACCTACCTGAACGGTGTCTTCGAGCTCCGCCCGCTGCCGTACGGCGAGGGCGGCTACGGCTACCCGGAGTCCAGCCAGAGCGTCATCAACGTGACCAACGGCAAGATCATCCGGCTGCTGGTCGACGACGAGCCCTTCGACCTGCGCTACGGCGAACTCGTCCGCCACAAGCGCTGGTTGGACTTCCGGGAGGGGATACTGCACCGCGAGGCCGAGTGGACCTCCCCGGCCGGCCGGACCATCCGGGTGCGCTCCTCCCGGCTGGTCTCGCTCACCCAGCGCGCGATCGCCGCGGTCGACTACAGCGTCGAGGCGGTGGACGGACCGGTGCGGATCGTGCTCCAGTCCGAGCTGGTCGCCAACGAGCAGCTGCCCGGCGGCCCCGAGGGCGATCCTCGGGCCTCCGCCGTCCTGGAGGCGCCGCTTCAGCCCGAGGTGCACCACGCGAGCGACACCAAGGCCGTCCTGGTGCACCGCACCCGCTACAGCGCGATCCGGGTCGCCGCCGGGATGGACCACGTGATCGAGGGCCCGGAGGAGCTCGAAACCGTCGCCGAGGCCGAGGCCGACCACTGCCGGATCAGCGTCACCACCGTGCTCCGGCCCGGACAGCGGCTGCGGCTGGTCAAGTTGATGGCCTACGGCTGGTCGGGGACGCGCTCGCAGCCCGCCGTCCGGGACCAGGTGGAGGCCGCGCTGACCGCCGCTCGGTACACCGGCTGGGACGGTCTGGCCGCCGAACAGGCCGCCTACCTCAAGGAGTTCTGGGAGGCCAGCGACGTCGAGATCGAAGGCGACGTCGAACTCCAGCAGGCCGTCAGGTTCGCCGTCTTCCACGTCCTCCAGGCCGGCGCCCGCAGCGAGGAACGGGCCATCCCCGCCAAGGGGTTGACCGGCCCCGGCTACGACGGGCACAGCTTCTGGGACACCGAGACCTTCGTCCTCCCGGTGCTCACCTACTGCCTGCCCGGGGCCGTCAACCAGGCCCTGCGCTGGCGGCACACCACGCTGCCGCTGGCCCGCGAACGGGCCGCCCAACTCGGCCTGGCCGGAGCGGTGTTCCCCTGGCGGACCATCCGCGGAGAGGAGTGTTCCGGGTACTGGCCGGCCGGTACCGCCGCCTTCCACATCGGCGCCGACATCGCCGCCGCCGTCGCCCGCTACGTCCGGGCCACCGGGGACGCCGAGTTCGAGCGCGCGTACGGGCTCGAACTGCTCGTGGAGACCGCCCGGATGTGGCGCTCGCTCGGCCACCACGACGTCTCGGGGAAGTTCCGCATCGAGGGCGTCACCGGCCCGGACGAGTACAGCGCCGTCGCCGACAACAACGTCTTCACCAACCTGATGGCGCAGACGAACCTGCGCGCCGCCGCCGAGGCCGCCGCCCGCCACCCGCACGAGGCCGCCGAACTCGGCGTCGACACCGAGGAGACCGCCGCCTGGCGGGACGCCGCGGCCGCGATGTACATCCCGTACGACGAGGACCTCGGCGTGCACCCGCAGGCCGACGGCTTCACCCACCACCAGGTCTGGGACTTCGAGCACACCCCGCCCGAGAAGTACCCGCTGCTGCTGCACTACCCGTACTTCGACCTGTACCGCAAGCAGGTGGTCAAGCAGGCCGACCTGGTGCTCGCCATGCAGGTCCGCGGCGACGCGTTCACCGACGAGCAGAAGGCCCGCAACTTCGCCTACTACGAGCGGCTCACCGTCCGCGACTCCTCGCTCTCCGCGTGCACCCAGGCGGTGATCGCCGCCGAGGTCGGCCAGCTCGACCTCGCGTACGACTACACGGCCGAGGCGGCGCTGATGGACCTGCACGACCTCGGCGGCAACACCCGCGACGGCCTGCACATGGCCTCGCTCGCGGGTGCCTGCATCGCCCTGGTGGCGGGCTTCGGGGGGCTGCGCGACCACAGCGAGTCGCTGTCCTTCCGGCCCCGGCTGCCGGGCGGGCTGATGAGGCTCGGGTTCTCGCTGATGGTCCGCGGGCAGTTGCTGGGCGTCCAGATCACCCACGAGGGGACGACGTACACGCTGCGCCGCGGCGAGGTGCTGCACCTGTGGCACGACGGCGAGCCGGTGCAGGTGAAGGCCGGGGAGCCGGTCACCCTGCCGACCACCGCGCCGCCGGCCCAGGAGCGGTGCGGCCAGCCGCCCGGCCGCGAGCCCGCCCGGCGGCAGGCGCAGGCGGGCCTGGTCAGCGGCAAGCTCGGGCAGCAGGACCACCTGGCGGCGGAGTAGCCGCGCCGACCGGTCGTTCACCTGTTCGGGCCCGCTCCGGGTGCGGGGCGGGCCCGGCCGTCGGAGGGTGCAGGTGTCCTGCGGCAGCCGGCGGCCGGCGATTGGAGAGCACCCGTGGCGAGCGTGGCCGAACAGATGGTGGAGGTGCTCCGGCAGGCCGGGGTCGAGCGGGTCTACGGCGTGGTCGGAGACAGCCTCAACCCGGTCGTGGACGCGATCCGGCGGACCGACGGCATCGGCTGGGTGCACGTGCGCAACGAGGAGGCGGGCGCCTTCGCGGCGGCGGCCGAGGCCGAGCTCAGCGGCCGGCTCGCGGTCTGCGCAGGCTCCTGCGGGCCCGGCAACACCCACCTCGTCCAGGGCCTGTACGACGCCCAGCGCAGCGGCCTGCCGGTGCTGGCGCTCGCCTCGCACATCCCGTCCGGGCAGATCGGCACCGGCTTCTTCCAGGAGACCCACCCCGAGCGGGTGTTCACCGACTGCAGCACCTGGTGCGAGATGCTCTCCACCCCCGCCCAGTTGCCCCGGCTGATGCGGATCGCCATCCAGCACGCGCTCGGCTCGCACGGCGTCTCGGTGCTGGCCTTCCCCGGGGACGTCGCCGCGCTCCCCGCCGCCGGACCCACCGGGACCAGCCACTTCCTCACCGAGCAGGCCGTCGCCGCGCCGCCGTGGTCCCAGGTGCAGGAGCTGGCCCGGCTGCTCAACGCGGCCCGCAAGGTCGCCCTGTTCTGCGGCACGGGGGTGCGCGGGGCGCACGGCGAGGTGATGGAGGCGGCCCGGGCCCTGAACGCGCCGGTCGGGCACTCCCTGCGCGGCAAGGAGTGGATCCAGTACGACAATCCGTACGACGTCGGCATGAGCGGCCTGCTCGGCTACGGCGCCTGCCACGAGGCGCTGCACTCCGCCGACCTGGTGCTGCTGCTCGGCACCGACTTCCCGTACGACTCCTTCCTGCCGCAGGCGCACACCGTCCAGGTCGACCACGACGCCACCCGGCTGGGCCGCCGCACCGCGCTCGAACTGGCCGTCCACGGCGATGTCGCCGCCACCCTGCGGGCCGTCCTGCCGCTGCTGGACGCCAAGCGCGACCGCGCCTTCCTCGACGAGATGCTGCGCAAGCACTGCCGCTCGCTGGAGGACGTGGTCGGCGCCTACACCCGGGACATCGAGAAGCACCTGCCGATCCACCCCGAGTACGTCGCCTCGGTGCTCGACGAGGTGGCCGCCGACGACGCGGTGTTCACCGTGGACACCGGCATGAACAACGTCTGGGCCGCCCGCTACCTCCAGCCGAACGGCCGCCGCCGGGTGATCGGCTCCTTCCTGCACGGCTCGATGGCCAACGCCCTGCCGCACGCCATCGGCGCCCAACTGGCCTGCCCCGGGCGCCAGGTGATCGCGATGGCCGGCGACGGCGGGATCGGCATGCTGCTCGGCGAACTGCTGACGGTGGCCAAGCACCGGCTGCCGGTGAAGACCGTCGTCTTCAACAACGGGGCGCTCGGCATGATCAAGCTGGAGATGCTGGTCTCGGGCTACCCGGAGTACGAGATCGACAACGGGGACGTCGACTACGCGGGGATCGCGCGGGCGACGGGCATCCCGGCCAAGCGGGTCACCGAGCCGGCGAGGGTCCGGGAGGTGCTGGCGGAGGCGCTGGAACGGCCCGGCCCCGCCCTGGTGGACGTGGTCACCGACCCCAACGCGCTGTCCATCCCGCCGTACATCACGGCCGCCCAGCTGAAGGGCTTCGCGCTGGCGGCCGGGCGGACGGTGCTCTCCGGCGGGGTCGGGCGCATGATCGACCTGGCCCGCAGCAACCTGCGCAACATCCCGCGGCCCTAGCCGAGAAGGGGGACCCGGGCCCTCTTGCCTCTGAGGCAAAAATCTTGCCCGAGCGGCACGGCGGGTGTCCACTGGTCACATGACCACCAGCCCGACCGGGGACGCCGCCCCGGGAGACCGGCTCGACGACCAGGAAGTGGCCGGCCTCGCCGCCCGCCTCCGGGAACACCGGCTCAGCAGCCGCCTGACCCTCGAAGTGGCCTCCGCCCGGGTCGGGCTCTCCCCAGCCTATCTGTCCCGGCTGGAGACCGGCCGCCGCCAACCCTCCCTCCCCGTCCTGCTCGGCCTCGCCCGCGCCTACGGCACCTCCGTCTCCGGCCTGCTCGGCGAGACCATGGCCGAACCCGACCCGGTCGTGCGCGGCGGCGCCATCGAACCCGGCCGCGCCGGGGGCTGGGGCTACCGCCGGGCCGGCGCCCCCGGCCGGGCGATGCAGGCGCTGCGCGTCCACGTGCCCCCGGGCGTGCAGGACACGGTGGTCCGGGTCCACCCCGGCGAGGAGTGGCTGTACGTCCTGCAAGGCCGGCTCAAGCTGACCCTCGGCGACCGCGTCCACCGCCTCGACGTCGGCGACTCCGCCCACTTCGACTCGCTCACCCCGCACTGCATCGCCGCCGACGCGCCGGACGGCGTCGAACTGCTCTTCGTCCACACCCTGCTGCAGAGCCCCGGCGGCGAACTCTGCCTCGGCGGCCCCGCAACAACCCACTGACCCAACGTCAGAACCCTTGGAGGAGATCCCTCATGGCCGATCCCACCAGCCCCGAGAAGGCCGCCGCGGCCACCGCCCCGGCCGCTCCGACCCCCGCCCCGCTGACCGTCGACGCCGGCATCTCGGCCAACCGCCGGGTCGGGGTCCGCCTGGTGATCTACACCGCGGGCATCCACGCCTTCGCCGGCTTCATCATGCTGCTGTTCGAACTGGGCAACCGCAACAAGTAGTTCACCGGGGCGGTCGCGGCCCTCAGTGCTCGCGCAGCAGCTCGCAGAGGGCGTCCAGCGCGGCCGGGAAGGCGTGCTCGGGCGGGGACGCGTAGCCGATCACCAGAGCGGGAGCGGCGTCCGGGGCGGCGGCCGACCGGTCGGCGAGGTGCCAGGACAGCCCTTCGAGGGCCAGGCCGGCGGCCTCGGCCCGGGCCAGCAGCTCCGCCTCGGACGCGGAACCGGGCGGCAGTTGGAGAACGGCGTGCAGCCCGGCGGCGATCCCGGTGACCCGCACGCGCGGGGCGTGCTCGGCGAGCGCGGCGACCAGCCGGTCCCGCCGGCGCCGGTAGTGCAGCCGGCAGCGGCGGACGTGCCGGTCGTACGTCCCGGAGGTGATCAGCTCGGCGAGGGTCAGCTGGTCGAGCACCGGGGACATCGTGTCGGCCAGCGTCTTCAACCGGGCCACCGGCTCGACCAGCGCGTCCGGCAGGGCCAGCCAGGCCAGCCGCAGGCCCGGCGCGAGGCTCTTGGCGGCCGTCCCGGCGTACACCACCCGCTCCGGGTCGAGCGCCTGCATCGCGCCGACCGGCTGCCGGTCGTAGCGGAACTCGCCGTCGTAGTCGTCCTCGACGACGTACCCGTCCCGCTCGCGGGCCCAGCGCACCGCGGCGGCCCGCCGGTCGGCGGCCAGCGGCGCACCGGTGGGGAACTGGTGCGCGGGGGTGAGCAGGACGGCCCCGCACCGGCCGTCCAGCCGCTCGACCCGGGCGCCCGCCCCGTCCAGCGGCACCGGGACGGTGGCCAGCCCCGCCGCCCGGGCGACGGCGTGCTGCGGCGGCAGCCCGTACTCCTCGACCGCGAGGGCGCGGTCCCCGCGCTCCCGCAGGGCGGCGCAGAGCAGGCCCAGGCCCTGGGAGACACCGGTGCAGATCAGCAGGTGGTCGGGGTCGGTGCGGACGCCGCGGACCCGCGCCAGGTAGTCGGTGAGCGCCCGCCGCAGCTCGATCCGGCCGAACGGGCTGCCGTAGCCGAAGGCCTCGTGCGGCGCGGTGGCGAGGGCCCGGCGGGCGGCGGCGAGCCAGGCGGTGCGGGGGAAGAGCGAGAGGTCGGGCCGCCCGGCCATCAGGTCGTGCCGGACGGCCCGCCGCCCCGCCGCGGGCCGGGCCACCCGCCGGCTCCGGCCGGGCGCGGCCCGCCGGGCGACGGTGGTGCCGGAGCCCTGCCGGGAGGCGAGCCAGCCCTCCGCGGTGAGCTGCCCGTACGCCTCGACCACGGTGTTCCGGGCGATCCCGAGGTCCTCGCCGAGGGCCCGCGAGGACGGCAGCCGGGTGCCGGGCACGAGCCGCCCGTCCTGGACGGCCTCGCGCAGCGCGTCCTCCAGAGCGGCCCGCAGCCCGGCCCCGGCGGCGCGCCGCTCGGTGAGGTCCAGGTGCAGGTCGCCGCCGAAGGAGGTCCAGGAGCTGCTCACGGGCCCGATTATCGCGCGGCCCGGCATCCTCGCCCCCGAGTCGGTGGCGGATCAGACCGACAGGTAGACCGCGCTGCCGACGCCGGCGAGGAAGCAGTAGAGCGCGAACGGCGTCAGGCTGCGGGTCTCGAAGTACTTGGTGAGGAAGCGCACCGAGACGTAGCCGGCGACGAAGGCGGCGATGCTGCCGGCGACGACCGGGCCGAGGACGGCGGAGTTCTCCGGCTTGAACAGCTCGGGCACCTTCAGCACGGAGGCGGCCAGGATGACCGGGGTCGCGAGCAGGAAGGAGAAGCGGGCGGCGTCCTCGTGGTGCAGGCCGCGCAGGATGCCGGCGCTCATGGTGACACCGGAGCGGCTGATACCGGGGAAGAGCGCGAGGATCTGGGCGGCGCCGATCCAGGCGCCCTGGACGAAGCTGAGCCGGGCGAGGCGGTGGTCGGAGGCGATCGCCGGGTCGAGGCCCGGTTCCTCGGCGGGCGGGGCGGCGTGCCCGGCCCGCCGGCGGCCGGTGCCGCCGCGCTTGAGCCGTTCGGCACCGAGCAGCACCAGCCCGTTGAGGGCCAGGAAGACGGCGGCCGGGACGGGCTTGCCGAGCGCGTTGCGCAGCGCCTTCTCCAGGGCGAGGCCCGCCACCCCGACCGGGATGGTGGAGATGATCAGCAGCCAGGCGAGCTTCTCGTCCCGGCTCTCGACCCGGCGGCGGCGGACCGAGCTGAAGAAGCCGCCGATCACCCGGACCCAGTCCTTGCGGAAGAACACCACCAGCGCGAACGCGGTGGCCAGGTGCAGGCCGACCAGGACGGCGAGGTAGGAGGAGCCCTCGGCGGTCATGTCGAGGTCCCGCTGGATCTTCCCGCCGATCAGGGCGGGGAGCAGGATGCTGTGGCCCAGGCTGGAGACCGGGAAGAGTTCCGTCACACCCTGCAGCAGGCCGACGCCTATCGCTTCCGGGTAGGTCAGGGTGGACATCGCGCACCTTCGCTCGGGGGTCTGGATCCGGGGGAGCCCCGCGAAGCTACTACGGGCATGTAGACGCCCGGCAGCCCCGCCGCCAGAAGTTCATCGAGCGGACGTCTGGGCGCCACCGTCGCCGGTCAGCCGCCGGTCAGCCGCCGGTCAGCCGCCGGTGAGTCGCCGGTCAGTCGCCGGTCAGCCGCCGTGAGTCGCCGGTAAGTCGCCGGTCAGTCGCCGGACCGCGCCGCCGACCCGCCTCCGCCGAGCGGCACCCGCCGCCACGCCCCGCCGCCGGCGGGCACCGGCGCGGGGGCGAAGTCGTAGCGCGGCCCGTCCGGCCCGAGCGCGAGCAGCGAGATCGAGGAGGACCCCCAGATCCGCCCGTCGCCGAAGTCCCGCCGCTGGATCAGCGCCGCGTCGTCGTCCAGCGGCAGGCCGTCGCCCGCGACGATCGGCAGCCAGTCGCCCCAGGCCCGTTCGGCGGGCCCGTCGCCGGTCGGCTCCGGCCGGGGCACGGCGGCGAGGCGGGCCCGGAAGCGGTCGGCGCGGGCGGCCATCAGCGCGCGGATCCGCTCGGAGGCGGTCCGGTTGGCGGCCGTGCCCTCCAGCCCGTCGTTGAGCACCACGCTGAGGCCGACCGGCAGTTCGCGCTCCTCCAGCCGGCCGCCGCCCCAGCTGGCGACCCGGGCGCCGTCGGGCCGGACCAGGACGAGGTGGAACGGGTCGTACGGGGTGAGGTCGAGGTGGCCGATCCCGCCGTCCCGGACGGCGGTGAGCGGCAGTTCGCCACGGGAGAGCCGGGTGTCGGCGGGGGCGAGCGGCCCGAAGCCGTTCAGCAGGCAGGCGGCGGTCCGCCGCCCGGGGTCGACGGCCAGCCAGGTGCCGCCGGCGGCGAGGTCGAGTCCGCCGACCAGGGCCGGCCGGTCCGGCCAGTGGTGGTCCGGCGGCAGCCAGTCGCGCCCGAGGTACTCGTCCCGGACGGAGAGGAGCAGCACCGGCACGGCCGCCCCCGGTTCGATGCTGACGAACGCCGTACACACGATCGTGGCCCCCTGACCTCGCCCGGCGGGGGCACGCGTGGTGGCGCCCCCGCGGTCGATCCTCGCACTCCCGTTCGCGCGCCGGGAGTGCGCGTCCGCGACCGGAGGTTCCCCCGGGCCCTCCCTTTTCGGTCGCCGCCGTGCCACACTCGCCCCACGGCCGGGTGCACGCGAAGTGGCCCAGGATTCTGTGGTTCGAATGCACCAGGAAACGGGTCCACCAGGTCCCTAGGCTGGCGGTCATGACGACGAACGAGCACCAGCCGACCGAAGCGCCCGTCCCGGCCCCCGCCCAGCGCCTCGCGCTGCACAGCCTGGCCCCCGACTTCTACCAGGCCATGATCGCGGTGGACCGCGCCGCCCGGAAGGGCATCGACCACACGCTCGCCGAGCTGGTCAAGGTGCACGCCTCGATGATCAACGGCTGCGCCTTCTGCATCGACATGCACAGCACCGACGCCCTGAAGGGCGGCGAGCAGGACCACCGGCTGCTCTCCCTCCCGGCCTGGCGCGAGACCCCCTGGTTCACCGCCCGGGAGCGGGCCGCGCTGGCCCTCACCGAGTCGATCACCCTGCTGACCCAGGGACACGTCCCGGACGCGGTCTACGCCGAGGCCGCCGCCCGGTTCGACGAGACCGAGCTGGCCCAGCTGATCGCGCTGATCGTCACCATCAACGCCTGGAACCGGATCGGGGTGGCCTCCCGGCTCAGCCCGGCCGCCAAGTGAGGCCCGGGAACATGGCGGACATGGCGGACATGGTGGACGTCCAGCAGGAGAGGGCCCGGCTGCTCCGGGAGCTGCACCGGCCGGGCGAGCCGCTGGTGCTCGCCAACGTGTGGGACGCGGCGAGCGCCCGTCTGGTCGCCGCCGCCGGAGCGCGGGCGGTGGCGACGGCCAGTGCGAGCGTCTCCTGGTCGCTCGGCAGCCGGGACGGCGGCGGCGCCGACCTCGAACAGGTCCTCGTACGGACGGCGCAGGTGGTCCGCGCGGTGGACCTGCCGGTTACCGCCGACCTGGAGAGCGGCTTCGCGCGGACCGCCGCCGGCGTCGGCGAGTCCGTCGCCGCGCTGCTGGCCACCGGCGCGGTCGGCGTCAACCTGGAGGACGAGGGCCGGCCGACGGCCGAGGCCGCCGAGCGGATCGCGGCGGCCCGGGCGGCGGCGGACGCGGCGGGCGTGCCCGCTTTCGTCAACGCGCGCACCGACGTGTTCCTGCACGGGATCGGCGCGCCGGAGGGCCGGCTGGGCGACGCGGTGCGCCGGCTGCGGGCCTACGTCGAGGCGGGTGCGGACGGCGTGTTCGTGCCGGGTGTCGCGGACGAGGAGACGATCGCCGCGCTGGCCGCGGCCGTCCCGGTGCCGCTGAACGTGCTGGCGGGGCCGGGCGCGCCGTCCGTCCCGGAGCTGGCGAAGCTGGGCGTGGCCCGGGTGAGCCTCGGCCCCGGGCTGGCCGAGGTGGCGTACGCGGCGGTGCGCCGGGCCGCCGCGGAGGTGTACGCGAGCGGCACCTACACCGCGCTGGAGGGCGGACTGACCTACCAGGAGCTGAACGGCCTCTTCTGAGCGGGCTTCTCGCGGTCCGTCCGGCGCTGAGCGGGCCCGCCCGGCGCGGGCTGGACGGCGCCGGGCGGGCCCGGGTACGGCGAAGCCCCGGCTGCCGCCGACGGGGGGTGGCGGCAACCGGGGCGGTGCCCGGTGGGCGTGGTCGGCCGATCCGGGTCAGCCGATCTGACCGCTGAGCCCCGGGTGGGTCATCTGGTTGGTGCCGACGGCCTCCACCTCCTGGGCGGCGTGGCCGACCACCGGCAGCTTGCCGGCGGCGTGGATGGCGAGGTCGGCCGGGGAGAGGTTGAGACCGTCGGTGAGGCCCCCGGTGGCGTCCGGGGAGCTCGCGGTCTGGGTGGTGGCGGACGCCGCCGGGGCGGCGAGCGCGAGGCCCGCCATGGTGAGGGCGGCCAGGGTGGCGAGTTTCTTCATGCACTGCCGAACGACCCGGGCCGCCTTCAGGTAACCGGACGGCTCAGACCGTCACCCGCAGGGTTCGCACGCTGTTGCTGATGAAGGAGCCGATCGGCTCCGGCGCGTCGCCCTCGGCGAGGGCCAGCCCGGGGAACCGCTCGAACAGGTGCCGCAGCGCGGTCTCGGCCTCCAGCCGGGCCAGCCCGGAACCGAGGCAGAAGTGCGGGCCGTGACCGAGCGACAGGTGCCGGTTGGGCCGGCGGGTGACGTCGAAGCGGTCGGCGTCCGGGTGGTGCCCGGCGTCGCGGCCGGCCGCCGCGTAGGAGGCGAGCAGCGCCTCGCCGCGCCGGATCACCACGTCACCGACCTCGATGTCCTCGGTCGCGTAGCGCAGCGGGAACTGGCCGACCGGCGAGTCGTAGCGCAGCGTCTCCTCGATGACCGCCGACCACGGCTGCTCGCCGGAGAGCACCAGCCGCAGCTGGTCGGGGTGGGCGAGCAGGGCCCGGACGGCGTTGGTGATCAGGTTGAGCGTGGTCTCGTGCCCGGCGACCAGCATCAGCAGCAGGGTGCCGACCAGCTCGGCCTCGCTGAGCCGGTCCCCGGCCTCGCGGGCGGCGATCAGGTCGGTGGTGAGGTCGTCGCCGGGCGCGGCCCGCTTGGCCGCCACCACGGAGCCCAGCAGCGCGTACAGGGCCTGCTGCGCGGCGGCGGCCGCCGCCGGGGTGGCCGAGCTGGAGACCAGGGTGTCGGAGAGCTCGTGCAGCCTGTCCTGCTCGTCCAGCGCCAGTCCGAGCAGTTCGCCGATCACCTGCATCGGCAGCGGGTAGGCGAAGTGCTCGCGCAGGTCGAACGCGCCGTCCAGCTCGGCGACCCGGTCGAGCAGCGAGACGGCGCGGGCCTCGATCGCGGGCGCCAGGTCGGCTATTCGGCGCGGGGTGAAGGCCTGGCTGACCAGGCCGCGCAGCCGTCGGTGGTCGTCGCCGTCGGCGGTGACCATGCCGGGCACGGTGACGAAGTTGAGCAGCGGCCAGCCCTGGGGCAGCCGGCCCTCCCGGAAGGTCGTCCACAGCTGGGCGTTCTTGCCCACCCGGTGGTCGGCGAGCAGCGCCTGGAGGGTGTCGTGGTGGGTTATCGCCCAGACCACCACCCCGCCAGGGAGCTCCACCAGGACCGCGGGGCCGGCCGCCCGGAGGCGGGCGTTCTCCTGGTGCTGGTCGCGTCCGAAGGGGTCGAGTCTGACGGGCTCGGGTCGGGGGTCGACGGCGGTGTCCATGCGGGCCTCTCGGGGGCTGGCGGGCGGGGCGGGGTGAAGGCGCTGTACAGCACCGGCAGGCCGAGCAGGGCCCGTGACCACGGGGACGGGCGCCATCCCAGGTCGCCGGACGGCACGGCGAGTTGGAGATCGGGCAGGCGGTGCAGCAGGGTCTCGACGGCGGTCTCGACGATGATCCGGGCCGGGTGCTGGGCCGGGCAGACGTGCCGTCCGGCGCCCCAGGCGAGGTGGGCCCGGTTGCCGCCGAGCGAGCCCTGGGCGGCGGAGGCGACGCCCTGGGCGGCCGGGTCGGCGTTGGCCGCGGCCAGGCCGAGGACGAGCATGTCGCCGGCGCTGATGTACTGGCCGCCGAGGACGGTGTCGCCGGTGGCCCAGCGGCCGGGGAAGTTCTGCGTCGGCGGGTCGCGCCAGAGCACCTCCTCCAGCGCGTCGGAGACGGTGAGCCGCCCGCCGGTGAGGGTGGCCCGGAACCGGCGGTCGGTGAGCAGCAGCCGCAGCGTGTTGCCGGTCCAGTTGATGCTGGTCTCGTTGCCCGCGACCAGCATCACCACCAGGTGGTGCACGGCCTCCTCGTCGGTGAGCGCGGCCGGGTGGGCGAGCAGCCAGGAGGTGAGGTCGGCGCTGGGGGCGGTGCGGCGCCGCCGGACCAGGTCGACCAGGATCGCCTGGAACTCGGCGTTGGCGCGCACCGACTTGGGGCCGCTGTCCACGAAGTGGCTGATCAGCTCGACCAGGTGGGGCCCGGCCTCGCGGGGCAGGCCGACCAGCTGGGTGAAGACCAGCAGCGGCAGCGGGCGGGCGTACTGGGCGATCAGGTCGGCGGTGCCGTCCGGGCCCCAGCTGTCGATGAGGTCGTTGGCGCAGGCCTCGGTGGTCTCGCGCAGCTGGCGGTGGTCGATCTGGGAGAGGGTGTCCGACACGGCGGAGCGCAGCCGCTGGTGCTCGGCGCCGTCCAGGTTGAGCAGGGTGGGCCGCCAGGAGGTCATCGGCAGCAGCCGGGAGTCGGGGGACAGCCGGCCCTCGGCGGGCACCCGCCAGCGGCGCGAGTCCTTGGAGAACAGTGCCTCGTTGCGGGTGAGTTCGAGCAGTTCGGCGTAGCCGAGGACGAGCCAGGCCTCGACCCCGGGCTCCAGCTCGATCGGCGCCACCGGGCCGTAGCGCTGGCGCAGCCGGGCGTACAGGCCGTGCGGGTCCTCGGCGACGGCGTGGCCGTACAGCGGGGTCAGCGGGATGCCGGTGGGCAGGCTGCCGCCGTGCGGGACCGGGCAGCCGGGGGAGGCGGTGCCGGGTTCGGGCGCGGTCATCCCTGGAGCTCCAGGATCGAGCTGCGGTGCAGGTGGTCGACGAAGTCGATCAGCAGGTCGTAGGACTGCCGCCGGTCGCGGGCGTCGCAGTGCAGGATCGGTACCTCCGGCAGCAGGTCGAGGGCGGAGCGCAGCTCCTCCTCGGGGTAACTCGGCGTGTCCGAGAAGGTGTTGACCGCCACGGCGAACGGGATGCGCTGCTCCTCCAGGCGGCCGAGCACGTCGAAGCTCTCGTCCGGGCGGCGCAGGTCGACCATGGCGATGGCGCCGAGCGCGCCGCGCGACAGGTCGTCCCAGAGCGGCCAGAACCGCCGCTGCCCGGGCGTGCCGAACAGGTACAGCGCGAGCCGCGGGTTGAGCGTGATCCGGCCGAAGTCGAGCGCGACCGTGGTGGTGGTCTTGTCGCCGCGCCCGGTGAGGTCGTCGATGCCGCTGCTGGCGGCGGTCATCGTCTCCTCGGTGCGCAGCGGAGTGATCTCGCTGAGCGAGCCGACCAGCGTGGTCTTGCCGACCCCGAACGGACCGGTGACCAGGATCTTCACCGCGCCCTGGACCGAGGACGGCAGGTACCGCGGCTCGGCGGGCAGGTCGGCGGTGGCCCCGGGGGCTTCAGCGGAGTTGGCGGAGGCCAACGAGCACCTCTTCCAGAAGGGTTGCGGGCAGGCGTTCGGCCTGCGGGACGGGCGGGAGGACCTGGACGGCGCCGAGGTCCCAGAGGTCGCCGACCAGCACCTTGACGACGCCGAGCGGCAGCCCCAGGTGGGCCGCCACCTCGGCGATCGACAGCAGGCTGTGGCAGAGCGCGAGGATGCGCCGGTGCTCGCGGTTGAGCAGGGCGTGGTCGGGGAGCTCCGGCGGCTCGGGTAACGCGCTGACCAGGCTCTCGATGGCCAGCTCGGCCCGGGTGGACCGGCTGCGGCCACCGGTGATGACGTAGGGCCGGACCGGCCCGCTCACCGGTGTCCCCCCGCCGCGTGGTCGACCCGCGGCGGGCTGGTGAGGTGGCTGCCGATCCGTTCGACCAGGACCTGCATCTGGTAGGCGACCAGGCCGGCGTCCACGGCGTCGCTGGTCACCACGGCCAGGTGCGCGCCGACCCCGGCGGCGACGATGAACAGGTAGCCGCCGCCGTACTCGATGATGATCTGGCGGGTGGCGCTGCCCGGTCCGCCGAACCCGGTCGCGACGCCGCGGGCCAGCGACTGGAGTCCGGAGCAGGCGGCGGCGAGCCGTTCGGCGTCCTCGCGCGCGATGTTCGCGCTGCGGCCGATCTCCAGGCCGTCGTTGGAGACGACGACGGCGTGCTGGACCTGCGGGACGTTGACGATGTCGGCGAGCATCCAGCCGAGATCAGGGGTGGTGGTCATGGAACTCTCCGGAGCGCTGGGGAAGTCGGGGGGAAGCGGGCAGGGAAGGGTCGGGCTGGGCCTGGGCCCGGGCGGCCGATCGGCCGCTGGCGGTGCCGGCCTGGAACATCGCCATGAACGCCTGCGCGTCCCGGGCCGAGCGGTACGGCGGGGCGGGCGGCGGCGCGGGAGAGGCGTGCTGGGCGGGGCGGGCGGCGCGGTCGCGTCGGTGGCTCCGGCGGGGCAGCGGCGGCGGGGTGTCGGCGGCCGCGGGGGGTCGGCCGGTCGGCGGGGTCTCCACCAGGGGGTGTCCGGCGGGGTGTCCGGTCGGCCGGAGGTCGGTGCTGAACGCCCGGTCGTCCGGTCCGAGGCCGGGGACGGTGGGCGGCAGCGGTTCGGTGAGCAGGGCGTTCGGCAGCATCACGACGACGCGGACGCCGCCGTACGGCGAGGGCGCCGAGCTGAGGGTGACCCGGAAGCCGTACTGCTCGGCCAGCCGGCCGACCGCGGCGAGGCCCAGTTGCGGCACCTCGCCGAGCCGGGAGACCTCCAGGCTGGTGCCGCCGGCGAGGGCGGCGGCGGCCTTGGCGACGGCCTGTTCCGGCATGCCGACGCCACCGTCGTCGATCTCGATGACGGCTCCGTTGTGCACCGGCATCAGGGTGACGAACACCTGGGTGCTGGGCGGGGAGTAGCGGGTGGCGTTGTCCAGCAGCTCGGCGACGGCGTGGATCAGCGCCTCGGCGGCGGCGCCGACCACCGCGGTCTCGATCCGGCTGCGGACCACCACCCGCTGGAACGGCAGGATGCGGGACTGGGCGCCGCGCACGACGTCCTCCAGCGAGACCGGCTCGGGCCAGTGGCGGCCGGCCCGCGCGCCGCACAGCACGGCCAGGGTCTGGGCCAGCCTGGCCTGTTGGGCGGCGGCGTGGTCGGCCTTGAGCAGGCCCTCCAGCAGCGCCGGGTCGTCGTGGGTGCGTTCCATCTCGTCGAGCAGGGCCTGCTGGTCGTGGGCCATGACGAGGATGCGGCGGGCGACGCTGAGGAAGGCCCGCTGGGTGGAGGCGGTGAGTTCCTGCTCCTGCTGGACGGCGGCCAGGTCGGCGCCGCGGCGGGAGAGTTCGGCGCCGAGCTGCTCCTGGAGCCGGGCGAGGTCGCGCCGCAGCCGGTCGGCGCGGCGGCGCTGGGTGACGGACACGGCGCGGTACCGGGCGGTGGCCACGAGGGCGAGGGCGGCGAGCACGCCGGTTGCCGTTGCGCACCACTGAGTCATCGTCACGCCGCGAATTCTAGGGTGATGATCCTACGAAGGTGTGAACGGATCTCGCCAAGTGACCGGATCTCGTCAATATCCAGTCAATACGGCGTCAAACCGGCGCCGTTCGACCGCGATCCGGGCGGCCCGAGGACGTTCGTCCCCGGTGGGGCGCCTGCGGCGCGTCGGCCGGGCCGGGCGGGAGATGGCCGAGTCACGTCCTGGGATGTGTGGGGAACGTGCGCACGGTGTTACGGAAGGGGCGACGTCCGGTGCAGGAGCAACAGCGCCACGTCGTCCGGCCGGGACCGCCGCTCGGTCACGTTCAGCGTGAGCAGGTCGGCCAGCCGCTCCAGCGCGGGCGCCGCGCCGGCCCGGGCCGGGCCGGTCTGCCGGGCCCACAGCTCCAGCCCGCCGAGCATCCGCTGCACCGACTCGTCGTAGTCCTCCTCGCGGTCCTCGACCAGCCCGTCGGTGTACACCAGCAGCGTCTCGCCGACCGCCAGCCGGCCGGCCGTCAGCGGGTACGGCTGCCCCGGGTCCACGCCCAGCGGCGGCCCGCCCGGCAGGTCGAGCTCGACGGCCCCGGCGTCCGCGATCCGCACCGGCGCGGGATGCCCGGCCCGGGCCGCGGTCAGCGCGCCGTCGGCCGGGTCCAGGGCCAGGAAGAGGCAGGTCGCGAACAGGTCGGTGTCCAGCTCGGTCAGCAGCCGGCTGGTCCGGGCCAGCGTGGCGGCCGGATCGTGCCCGTCCGTCGCGTACGCCCGCAGGCCGCTGCGCAGCTGGCCCATCACCGCCGTCGCCTCCGCGTTGTGGCCCTGGACGTCGCCGATCACCAGCCCGATCCGGCCGTCCGGCAGCCTCAGCAGGTCGTACCAGTCGCCGCCGATCTGCATGCCCTCGGTGCTCGGCAGGTAGCGGGCGGCACTGGCGATCCCGGGCAGCCGGGGCAGGGTGCGCGGCAGCATCGCGCGCTGCAGCTCGGTGGCGCGGTGGTGGTGGGTGTCGTACAGCCGGGCCCGCTCCAGGGACTGCGCCAGGATCCCGGCGAAGGCCGAGTACAGGGTGCGGTCCTCCCGGCCGAACGCCCGCTCGGCGGAGAAGGTGATCAGGCAGGAGCCCACCTGCCGCCCGGAGGCGACCAGCGGCAGCACCGCCCAGGAGGCCGGGGTGAGCGGGCCGTGCCGGCCCCGGCCCGTGTCGGGCTCGCTGAACAGCGGGGCCGAGCGGGTCAGCGCGTGCTGCATCACGTTCTCGGAGAGGTCCGCCAGCCGGGTCAGCTCGGTGCGCCTCGGCCCGCCGTACACGGTGTGCGAGACGGGCAGCAGCCGGCCCTCGTCCACCAGGTCCAGGACGATGCTGGCGGCGCCGAACGCCGGGCGGGCGACGTCGGTGACGGCGGTGGTGACGTCCCGGACGGTCACCGCCCGCGACAGCGACCGGGTGAGCGCGAGCAGCAGTGCCGTCCGGGCCCCGCCTGGGGTGGCCTGCTCCTCGGCCTGCTCCCGGGGGTGTTCCCGGCGCTGGTCCCGGTCCTGGCCCTGGGCCCGGCCCTGGTCCCGGTCGGAGAGCAGCCCGGCGACCCGGACCGGCCGGCCGTGGACGTCCAGCATCACCTCGCCGGTCTCCTCGATCCGCGCCACCTTGCCGCCCCCGCGCAGCACCCGGTACCCGATCCGGTACCACCCGCCGGTGGTGAGCGACTCGGCGAGCGCGGCCTGCACGTCCGGCAGGTCCTCCGGGTGGACGATCCGGTCCAGCTCCGGAGCGGAGCCGTCGGCGGTGGCGGGCTGGCCGGTGACCCGGAACGCCGCGGCGTCCCAGTAGCTCTCGCCGGTGACCAGATCGCGCTCGAAGGCACCGTGCCCGGCCGCCCGGACGGCGAGCGACAGCATCGGGTGGGCCAGCCCGGCGGGGAGGCTCCCGGCCCCGTCCGGCGGTGCCCCGGCCGGATCCTGGGGTATCCGGGCGTCCGCGTGGTCGAGCAGGTGGGACAGCCGGTGGGCGCAGGCCTCGCCGATGGTCTCCAGGACGTCCAGGTCGCGGCGGGGGACGGTGCCCCGGTGGGCCAGCGCGAGGGCGAGGACGCCGACCGGCCGCTCGTCGACGACCATCGGCAGGGCGATCACGGCGACCATGCCGGTGCCCATGCCGACGTTCTTGTTCGGGTAGTCGACGCTGGTGTGCTCGGGACTGAGCAGGTAGGGGCGGCGTAACCGCAGGGCCATCGCGGCGGGGAGGTCACTGGCCGGATCGACGGTGCTGTAGCGCTCGTGGGCCCAGTCCGGCAGCCCGTGCGAGGCGGTCAGCCGGAGCATCCCGGCGGAATCCAGCAGGTAGAGCGCGGAACCCTCGCCGGTGATCCACCCCGGCCCCTCGGCGAGGACGGTGCCGAGCAGTTCGGCGGCGCTGGTGCAGCCGAGCAGTAAGCGCACGCAGCGCATGGGGCTGCGGGCGGTGGGACTGCTGCGCGGCGTCCGGCTCTCGTCCTCGGAGGGGGGAACCCACGGAGAGCTCAGGTCCATCGGATACCCGGCCTTTCCGCTCTCGGGGGGTGGGTGCCCTCTGGGTGCCCGAACGGGCACTTAATTCTTAATACCTTATTTCTCAAGCGGGTGCTGAAGCGGGTGAATGGTGGCCCAGACGGCGCACCAGCACCAGCGTCCGGTCGTCCGCCGCGTCCCGCGCCACCGTCCGGACCAGCCGCTCCGCCGCACCCCGGGTGAGCTGCTGCTGCGTCCGCCACGGCCGCACCACGGGCTCGGCCGCCGCCAGCAGCCGACCCACCCCCTCGTCCAGATCCCGACCCGGCACCTCCACCAGGCCGTCACTGAACAGCAGCAGCGAATCGCCCCGCCGCAGCCGCCCCGACACCGCCGGATACAGCGCGCCCGACACCAGCCCCAGCGCCGGGCCGCCGTGCCCCGACCGCGCCCAGCCGCCGCCGTCCGCCCGGCGGAACTGCGCGGGCGCCGGATGGCCGGCGTTGAACAGCAGGTAGTCGCCCGTCGCCGGGCGCAGCGCGAGGTGCACCGCCGTCGCGAAGTCGTCCTCCCAGCCCATCCGCACCAGGTGGTCGTTGGCCGCCGGCAGGAACGCCTCCGGCGGCACCCGCCCCAGCAGCATCGCGAACGCGCCCGACAGGTGCGTCGAGCGGGCCGCCGCCCGGCTGCCCTTGCCCGACACGTCCACCAGCAGCAGCTCCAGCAGATCCTCCTCGGGGCGGTGCGCGCACAGCAGGAAGTCACCCGAGAACGAGGTGTCGCCGGCCGGCGCCAGCGCACTGTCGAAGTGCCAGTCGAGCAGCCGCTCCGGAAGCCGGGCCAGCGTCCGGGTGTGCTCGGCCAGCTCCAGCAGCATCGAATCGCCCTGGGTCCCGCGCAGACCCAGCCGGTGCCGGAACCGGTTCGCGGCCAGCACCGTCACCGCGGTCGCGGCCAGTACCAGCGTCACCCCGATCCGCACCCCGAGCGGATCCCGCACCACCGCCCCCAGCACCCCGCCGGCCAGCGCCGCGCACACCAGCACCAGCAGCTGCCCGCGCCGCAACAGCAGCCCGCCGACCACCAGCGGCAGCACCAGCGCCGACGGCGGCCAGCTGTACGGCAGCACGATCGGCAGCACGCTCAGCACCGCGGTCACTCCGAGCAGCACCCCCAGCGCGTACCGCGCGGCCCGGGCGTTCCCGTCCAGCAGCCGCAGGTACCACCGCCGCGCCCTCGCTATCGGTGCGGGCACGTGGACCTCCGCCAAGGGGTCGGCGGTCCCCTGTCATGACCACCAGTCAGCCCGGCCACACTAACCCGTCCGCCCCCACCACCCCCAGGCCCGCTGCCTGCCCGCCGCACGGGAAGTCGGCGGGTCCGACTTCCCGCGCACGCCTCACCCGGTGCGCCGGCCGTTCCGTCGTCGGGGGAGACCGGGCGGGTCGTGCCGCGGCCGGTGCGGTGGCCGGCGTCTCAGGGGGTGGGCCAGGTGCGGAGCCCGGTGGTGAGGAGGGTGATGAGGCGGCTCTGGGTGGTGGCCAGGTCTTCGGCGAGCTGGAAGCCGCCGCCGATGGAGAGGGAGGCGAAGCCGTGGGCGACGGAGCGGACGGTACGGGCGGCGTGGATCGCCTCCGCGCCGTCGAGGCCGTACTCCCGCAGGACGGCGATGATCACCCCGACGAGCCGGCCGGCCGCGCGGGTGAGGTCGTCGTCCGGCTGCGGGGCCTGCGGGAGGGCGTTGTAGCGGTGCGGGTACTCGGTGGCGTACGCGTGGTAGGCGCGCAGGACGGTGTCGACGGCGTCGTCGCCGCTGCGGCCGACGGCGGCCTCGGCGAGCCGGTCGGCGAGTTCCTCGGTGACCCGGACGGCGATGAGCCGCCGCAGTTCGGCGAGGCCGCCGCTGACGTGCTTGTACAGCGACGGGGTGGCGACCCCGGCCCGGGCGGCGACGGCGGCCAGGGTGAGGGCGTCGGCGCCCTGCTCGTCGATGAGGGCGATGGCGTGGTCGACGACCTGCTCGGGGGTGAGTCCTACTCGGGGCATGGTGTGGGCTCTCCGTCGGTGGAAGGCGTACGTGGCGGGGCGTGGCGTGGCGTGGCTGACGTGGGCGGGCGGGGCTCAGGCGAGGTCGGCGAGGAAGGGCAGCAGGGCGCCGGCGGTGGCCTGCGGGTTGTCGGCCATCGGGTAGTGCCCGGATCCGTCGATCATGACCTTCCGCGCGTTGAGCGCGGCGGCCTGCCGGTCGGCGACGGCTTCCGGCTCGGGGAAGTCGGGGTCCTTGCTGCCCATGATGACGAGCGAGGGGCAGCGCACGGCCGCGGTCCAGCCGACGGGCGCGGAGTCCCCGCTGACGTGTCCGCGGGTGGCGGTCTTGCGGCCGGGGGTGCGCATGGCGGCGACGAGTCCGGCCACGTACGGGTCGAAGTCGGCGGGCTTGGCGCCCGGGTAGGCCAGCTTGCGCTGGTAGAGGCCCCAGAAGGCGGGCGAGTGGACGGTCAGGAAGCCCATGACGCGGAGGGCGCCGCGCATGAGGGCGCCGGGCGGGGGGTTCTCGACGAAGGCGTCGATCAGGGCGATGCCGGCGACCCGCTCGGGGGCGTCGCCGGCGGCCTTGACGACCGTCGCGCCGGTGTAGGAGTTGCCGACCAGGACGGCGCGGTCGATGCCGAGGTGGTCGAGCAGGGCGAGGACGTCGGTGGCGATGGCGGCGGGGGAGTAGTCGTCCCAGATGATCGAGGATTCCCCGAAGCCGCGCAGGTCCATGGTGACGACCCGGCGGCCGGCGGCGGCCAGCAGCGGGCGGAGGTGCCGGTAGGCGGCGCGGGTGTCGAGCATTCCGGGGAGCAGCACGACGGGGGCGCCGTCGCCCTGTCGGGTGTCGTCGTAGGCGAGGCGGCCGCCGGTGACGTCGAGGTACTGGGTGGTGGGGGCGCTGGTGGCGTTCACGGTGGGCCTCCGGAGGGTTGCCGGTGCGGGGCTTCGGCGCTGCCGCCGATAGCCTTAAAGCTAAGGCTAATAGCCTTAGCCGTCAAGCCCTCGCGCCCTGCGGAGCGGGGGAGGTCGGCGGGGAGTGCGCGGATGAAGGGTCGTTCGTTGACGTTCGATCACGTGAGGTGGCGTCAACGGCGCTCAAGGGGGTGCAGGGGTGCCCAAGGGGAACAAAACGCCCGTCGTGCCCCGGAGTGCCCCGCCCGTCTCCGGTCGTCCCGGGCGAACGGCTTGGAATCAGGGCCTCCTAGGATTAACGTTTGATAACGCAGCGCGGTCGTCAACGCCGTACCCAGACGGCACCGTGCGCCGTCGCCTAATCCCGCCGACCGGCCTCCGGGCAGGTCAGGGAGCCGGGGAACCACGTTCCTTGGGGTGAATCGGCGGGGCTCCGGCCCGGCCGTAGGAGACCTTCCTGCTCCGAACCCGTCAGCTAACCCGGTAGGCGCGAAGGAAGGAAAGGAGCGCGCCTCCGTGGCGTCGACGCACACTCCGGCACACCCGGCCGGCCTTGCAGCAGGTACCCGGCTCCTCGACCACCCCGGCCCGGACGGCTCCGAGTACGCGGGCCCGGAGGCCGAGACCAACCGGCACCGGATGCCGCGTCAGGTCCGTGGGGCCTCCCCGCTGCTCGGCGTCACCGCCGTCGCCGCCACCCTGGGCGCCACCGGCTTCGCCTCCGCCACCCCGGCCGCCGCCCCCGCCATCGAGACCCCGGACGAGACCCCGGTCGCCCTCTCCGCCGACCCCGGCCTCGCGCTCGCCGCCCGCATCCAGCTGCAGGCCGACAGCCAGCGCACCGCCGCCGAGGAGGACGCCCGCGTCCAGGCCGCGAAGGAGGCGGAGGCCAAGGCCGCCGCCAAGGAGGCCGAGGCCAAGCGGGCCGCCGAGGAGGCCGAGCGGGCCAAGGCCGCCGCCCTCACCCTGCCGGTGCGCGACTACCACCTCACCGCCCACTACGGCCAGAGCGCCCGCTACTGGGCCCACCTGCACACCGGCCTGGACTTCGCCGCCGACACCGGCACCCCCGTCTACGCGGTCGGCCAGGGCACCATCACCTCGGCCGGCTGGTCCGGCTCGTACGGCTACCGGATCGTCGAGACCCTGCCCGACGGCACCGAGATCTGGTACTGCCACCTCTCCTCGATCATCAAGGGCTCCGGCAAGGTCGGCTCCGGCCAGCAGATCGGCAAGGTCGGCGCCACCGGCAACGTCACCGGCGCGCACCTGCACGTGGAGGTCCGCCCCGGTGGCGGCGCCCCCGTCGACCCGGAGACCTGGTTCCAGCAGCGCGGCCTCAACCCCTGACGCACCCGCGAAGCCCCGGCCGCCGGAACCAGAAGGCACCGCGGCCGGGGCTTCGCCGCGTCACTCCTGCGCCGGGTCCGCCGACTCCGCCGGGTGCGCCGGCTCCGCCGGGTGCGCGTCGAACTCCTCCTGCGCCGGGCCCGCCAGCCCCTCCAGGCGGGCGTCGAACTCCTCCTGCGCCAGCCCGGCCAGGTACGCGTCGATCTCCTCCTGCCCCGGCTCCGGCGCGAGGTCCGGGAACTCCTCCACCAGCAGTCGCGGCAGCCCGGGCACCGTCCACTCCCCGTACAGGTCGAGCGCGGCCTCCACCGCCGCCTCCTCGAACGCCCCGAAGTCCCCGGCCAGTTCGTCCGGCATCGGCCGGCCCAGCGCGGTCAGCTCGGCCAGGTTGCGGTAGCTGCGCCGCATCAGGCCCTGCTCCAGCAGCCGGCGCGCGCCGTCGGTGGCCATGCCGACCGAGATCACCCGGGTCGGGCTCCAGCCCTGCTCGTCCACCTCGTCCAGCCAGCCGGTCTGCGCCAGTGCGGCGAACACGGCCAGCCGCTCCTCCTGCGCCAGCTCCCGGAAGCCGGTCAGCCACTCCCGCACCGCCTCCGGATCCGCGACGTCCGCCCCGTACGCGTGCAGCAGCAGCGCGTACAGCCGGGGCCAGGTCACCAGGTCGGCGCGGCGCAGCAGCCCGGCCGCGACCTCGCCCTGCCACTCGGCCTCGGCGTGCAGCCGCTCCTGGCGCTTGGCGTTGAGCCGCTTGGCGGCCCGCTGGTGGTCGGTCAGCAGCCGGACGGCGGCGCCGTACGCCAGCGGGTCCGCCTCCGGTTCGGGTTGGACGTACAGGTAGAGCCGCTCGTACAGCAGGTGCTCCACCGCGTTCGAGGTCAGTTCGGGCCAGCCGTCGTGCATCCTGCCCTCGCCCAGCTCCAGCAGGGCCAGCACCGCGCGCAGCGGCGCTTCGGCCACCGGGGCGCGGTCCTCTTCCGCCGCCCAGGCGAGCAGGTCGGAGGCCCTGGTACGCGGGGCGAGCCGCAGGTCTTCGTCGTTCATAGCTCGAACGGTAACCGCTGGCCGGGAGTAGGGTCGGCTGCCATGGTCCCCGTACGACTCACCGGCCCCCGGCTGGCCATCCGCGAGTATCACCACACCGTCGGCGACGTGGACGCGCTGTACGGGCTGTTCAGCGACCCGGAGGTCACCCGCTACCTCCCCTTCGAGCCGCGCGACCGTGAAACCTGCGCCGACCAGATCGAGCTCTACCTGGAGGAGGCGATGGCGCCGGAACGGGACACCTACCGGCTGGCCGTCACCCGGCGCGACGACGCCGAGGACCCGGTGGACGCCGTGCCGATCGCCCACGCCTCCCTCACCCTCGGCAAGCACCGCTCCGCCCACCTCGGCTACGTGCTGGGCCGCGACGTCTGGGGCCGCGGCTACGCGGGCGAGATCGCCGGCCTGCTCTGCGAGCTCTCCTTCGAGGCCCTCGGCGTGCACCGGCTGGCGGCCCGGGTCGACGTGGACAACGCCGCCTCGGCCAAGGTGCTCCTCCGGCTCGGGTTCCAGCTGGAGGGGCGGGTCCGGCACGACCTCTACAAGGGCGGCGCCTGGTCCGACTCGTACCTGTACTCGCTGCTCGCCGACGAGTGGAGCGGCGCGACCGGCTGACGGCCCGGCGTGCACGTCCGGCGTGGACGTCCGGCGTGGACGTCCGACGCGGACCTGGGGGCAGGCCTGCCGGGTCAGGCCCGGGGGGTTAACCCCACCCCCGATCCGCCAGGCCTCCGGATCCTCCCCGGCCCGCCGTTCGACCAGACTGATGCCATCAGCAGTCGAGAACGAGGGACCGGGGCCGGGACATGAGCATCAGCCGAAGCGCGCAGGACCGCGAGTGGGACGTCCTCGGTGGTTACGGCGACGACCCGCGTCCCGCTCGGGCCCACCGGACCGAGGAGCCGCCGGCCGTCTGGCGGGCGCCGTTCTCCGGGCACTACTACCGCGAGATCGGCTACACGCTCACCGGCCTGCCGCTGTCGGTCATCGGCTTCTCCGTCTCGATCGTGCTGTTCTGCATGGGGATCGGCACCTTCGTCACCGTCCTCGGCCTGCCCGTCCTCGCCCTCCTGACCACCGTCGCCCGCGGCATGGGCCGGATGGAGCGGGCCCGGGTGCGCGGCATGCTGGCCCTGGACGTGCCCGCCCCGACGCCGGTGCGCCAGACCCGCCCGGGCACCTGGGGGGCGATCACCGCGCGGCTGGCGGACCCGGCCGGGTGGAAGGCCGCGTTCTACCAGGTGGTGATGTTCCCGTGGGCGGTCCTCAGCTTCGTCCTGTCGCTGGTGTTCCTGCTGCTCGGCTGGGCGATGGCGCTGTACCCGCTCTACCACTGGGTCTTCCCGGCCTTCACCTCCTGGCGCGGGTACCGGATCTTCGACTTCTACGACAGCGACAACGTCCAGCACGTCTACTACATCGAGGGGGCCTGGCAGATCGCCGGCCTCTCGCTGGTCGGGGTGCTGCTCATCATCCTCACCGCCCAGCTGGTCCGCGGCCTGACCAACGTGAACCGGGCCGCCGCCCAGGGCCTGCTCGGCCGCTGAACCCCGCGGCCCTCCCCGGCCCCGCCCACCTCCCCGGCCCCGCCCGCCTCCCCGGCCCCGCCCGCCTCCCCGGCCCCGCCCGCCTCCCCGGCCCCGCCCACACCCGGACGTGCTCCGGATGCGGGTGGGGCCGGCCCGTGTTGGGATGGCCGGGTGGCCGCCGCACACACCCCCGCCGACCCGGGCGCCCTGGGCCGGGACATCCTGGTCACCTCCCGCCCGCTGGACGAGTACTGCGACCTGTTCGACCTCACCCGGGCCCAGCTCGCCGCGCTGCCGGGCCCGGTGCTGGACTGCCCGGGCGGTGCGGCCGGCCTGGCCGCCGAGGCGCGTCGGCTCGGCTGCCGGGTGATCGCCGCCGACCCGGCGTACGCGCTCCCCGCACCCGAGGTCGCGGCCCACGCGCTGGCGGCCCGGGCGTCGATGGCCACCGCGATGGCCGCCCGTCCGCACCTGTACCCGTCACCGCGCTCCTGCCGGCCGGACCGCTACCTGCGCAGCTGGGACCGCGCCCGCCGCCTGTTCGCCGCCGACTCGGCCGCGCACCCGCAGCAGTACGTGGCCGCCGCGCTGCCCCGGCTGCCGTTCGCGGACGGCGCCTTCGCGCTCACCCTGAGCGGCTACCTGCTCTTCGCCTACCCCGAACTGTTCGGCCCCGAAAGGCAGTTGGACGCCCTGGTGGAACTCGTCCGGGTGACCTCCCCGGACGGCGAGGTCCGCGTCCAGCCGCTGCACGACGGGCACGGCCTCCGCTGCGCCCACCTCGACCCGCTGCGGTACGCGCTCGGCGAGCGCCGTGTCGCCAGCGAGATCCGCCGCTTCCCCCGCGCCGCGGACGGCCGCACCCGCCGCGTCCTGGTCCTGCGGGCCGCCGACCGCCGCCGCCGGTCTGCTGCCGAAAAGTAATGGTCTCTCCTGGTCAGTGCCCCTATACTCGCCCGCATGAACGAGACGACCGTCAGGCGTGCCGGGGCGGCCGACGCCGACCGGCTCACCGAGCTGATACAGGCCTCCACCGCCTACCGCGGCCACTACTCGGCGATGATCGACGGCTACCGGGTCACCCCCGAGTACATCGCCCGGCACGAGGTGTTCCTGGCCTCGGACCCGACCACCGACCGGCTGCTCGGCTTCTACGGCCTGATCCGCGAACCGGCCGAACTGGACCTCATGTTCGTCGCCGACGAGGCCCAGGGGCTCGGCATCGGGCGGAAGCTGATCGCGGACATGCTGGAGCGCGCCCGGGCCGCCGGGATCGGCTCGGTCAAGGTGGTCTCCCACCCGCCCGCCGAGGGCTTCTACCTCCAGGTGGGTGCCGAGCGCACGGGCACCCGCCCGCCGCAGGTCAAGACGCCCTGGGAGCAGCCCGAACTGCGCTTCACCGTCGAGGAGTTCGGCAGCTAGCTGGGGTCGCCCGCCGACGGAGCCGACTGGACGGGCTGAGCTGGCTGAGCGGGTGGGACCGGCTGTCCCGGGTGGTCAGGCTCAGCGGGTCGGGCCGGCTGCGTCGGGACGAAGGCCGTCGCCTCCAGCCGGGACAGTATCTTCTCCGCCAGCCAGCTGCGGTCCGACCCGTACGGGATCCCCTCCGGCAGCACCAACTGCCCGGCCACCGCGTCCCGCAGCCGCTGCGCCTCGGCGCCGGGCAGCCGGGAGAGCAGGCCCCGGGCGGCCAGCAGCGCGTGGTACTGCTCGAAGCCGGAGCGCGGACGCTCGATCGCGTCCAGCAGGCTCGGCAGGTCGGCCAGGGACGGGTCGCCCTGCATCAGCGCGAGCGCCTGGATCCGGCGGCCCTCGGAGCCGTCCGCGTACAGGGCCCGCACCTGGTCGGCGGTCAGCGCCGAGCGCCGCGCCGTCGAGCGGACCTCGGCCACCACGCCCTCCGGCCCGGACGAGGGCGAGGAGGTGGGCGGCAACTGCGCGGCGAGCGCGGCCGACTGCTCCGCGCTGCCCCCCAGCAGGCCGAGCTGCTGCATCGCCCGGACCCGCAGGTCGTCGGCGCCCACCTTGTCGCCCCGCCGGTCGCGGTCCTGCCCGGCGAGGAAGAGGTCCAGGGCCTGGTCGGCGTCGGTCAGCACCTGCGGCAGCGCGAGCCTGGTCACCAGCCAGCCGGCCAGGAAGCCGAAGACCACGAAGTACAGCACCAGTGCCGCCGCGAACGGCACCGCGGCGTCCTCCCCGCCCAGTGCGGGGGCCAGCGCGGTGCCGAGCTGGTGCAGCCGCTCGCCGAGCGAGCCGAGCTGGGTCAGCCCGACGCCCAGCAGCACCTTGGTCAGCCAGTCGGACACCTGCTCCAGGTTGGTGTTCGGGGCGTACGAGCCCTGCGGCTCGCCGCTGCCGCTGCGCACCCGGGGCACCCCGAACAGGAAGCCGAGCGCGCCGCCGAGCACCGCCGAGGCCCCGGCCACCACCAGCCCGCCGCCGAACGCCTGCCAGGCCTGCTCCCGGCCGAGCGAGAAGAGCAGCAGCCCGAGCAGGCCCGTCCCGGCCAGCACCCCGGTCGCGGCCCACCGGGCCGTCCGCAGGGGCGTCGTGCCGCTCCGCCGCCGGGCCTTCGCCATCGCCTACCCCCTGTGCCTACGCGGCTCCGCTCCGGAACCCGCGCCGACTCTAGCGCCGCGGCCCCACCACGCGAACGACCCGGGGGCGCCCCCGGGTACGACGCGGGGGCGCCCCGGACGGGGCGCGGGTGACGGCGAAGAGCGGCGGAAGACACCGGAGAGCGGTGGAGAACGCAGACAGCCCGCAGGCTGCTCCTCCGCGCCGGCCCGTGCACTGGCCTGGCGCCGAGGCACCGGGGATGTACCGGTGAGCCTGCGGGCCGGGTGACTGCTATGGATTTCGCCTGCCGGAGGCCTCAGGCCTCACCCCGCGCAGGCAGGGGCGGCTCTAGCGAGCAGCCACCTCACGCATCCTGATGGAACTCAATTCAGGATCACCTCCCTTCAGTGTGCCGCCACGATAGGCAGCCCATCGCCCGGAGGGCAACGGATTTATCGGCGGCCCGGCGGGCGGCCCGCCAGGCCGCCGTCGTTCGGGCGGTCTCCGCTGACGGGGGCCCAGGTCCGTTGCGGCTTCGCGGCAGAACGTTCCTTCGCCGTGCCGGGGAACGCGAAGGGCCCGGAGGACGAATCCTCCGGGCCCTTCGTTGCTACTGAGTAGCGGGGACAGGATTTGAACCTGCGACCTCTGGGTTATGAGCCCAGCGAGCTACCGAGCTGCTCCACCCCGCGTCGGTGAACACAACGATACGGGGAAGTCGCCGAGATGGGAAATCGGTTCTTCAGACCACCCCGGCAGAGCGCCTGCCGCGCCGGGCGGCGTGCCGGGACGCCCGGGACCTGGCCCAGGCCGCGAAGCAGACCAGCGCGGCGAAGCAGGGCACCATCAGTGCCCCGTACACCGCCAGGAAGCCGTCCGTGCCGAGGTCGGCGGCGGCGTTCCAGGTGCCGTGCAGCGCCATCGCCAGCAGCAGCCCGGTCGGCGCGGCCAGCCGGGCCAGCCAGCGCCGCCCGGTGGTCAGGGCGACGGCCAGGCCGATCCCGGTGAGCGCGGTGAACAGCGGGTGCGCGAAGGGGGAGAGCAGGGCGCGCAGCACGAAGGTCTGCACGGTGCCGTCGAAGTCGCGCAGGCTGGGCGGATCGCCGAGGCCGATGCTGTCCAGCCGCTGCCGCTGGTCGGTGGTGAACGCCCGGCCCAGGTAGAGGGCGTTCTCGGTGAAGGCGAAGCCGCAGGCGGTCATCCCGCCCAGCACCACCCCGGCCGCCAGGGTGCGGGGCCGGGAGCGGCGGTGCGGGCCGCCGCCGGAGGGCGGGGCCGGGCGCAGGTACGGCAGCGGGCGCAGGTACGGGCGCAGCCGCAGCCGGCCCCGGGCGTGCGGACCGGCCGGGCGGCGGGCGTACGTCCGGGGGAGCCGGGGGGCCGGCAGCCGGTGCAGCAGCGGCGCGCAGGGGCGGCCGGTGCGGCGGCCGTGGCAGCGCAGCCGCTGGCCGAGCGGCAGCAGCAGCACCAGCAGGGCGGTGGCCTTGGCGGTCTCCTCGATCAGCGGGGTGGCGATGCCGGCGCCCAGCAGTTCGCCGAGCGGGCCCTGGTGCGAAGTCAGGTAGCTGGCGGTCCAGTTGTTGGCCACGATGGCGACGGTGGTGGCCGCGCAGGCGCCCCAGGCGAGGCAGAACACGGTGTGCCGCAGTGGCACCCGGGCGGTCAGGTTGAGCCAGGCCAGGGCGCCGAGCACGAACGGCAGCGGCACCATCGCCAGGCCGACGCCGACCAGCAGCCCGACGGTGCCGGTCTGCCGCTGGACCAGGTGCAGGATCAGCACCCCGCAGCCGGCCAGGGTCAGTACGGCGGTGGCGGTGACGGAGGAGACCGCCACCGAGCGGCCGCGCCGGGGCGATGCGACGGCTCCGGCCGGCGGCGGTGACGCGGCGCCGGCCCAGGGCGCGAGGCGGTGGGCCCGGCGCCTCCGGGGCCCCGGGATGGTCCGGGTGTCGCCGGTGCGCGGGACCGTCTCCGGTGCGTCAGCGGCGGCCTGGACGGTGGCCCGGGACCCGCCGCCGGCCGGGCTGCCCATGCGGCACAGGGTAGGCCACCGCACCCGCCCGCCGGGAGGACTCGGGACGAACCGTCCGTCCGGGGAACGGCCCCCCGGTCATCGCGCGGTGGCCTGTTCGAACGGCCGACGGCGGCTCAGCGGCGGCGGAACAGCAGGTCGTGGACGACGTGCCCCTTGGCCAGCCCGGCCCGTTCGAACTTGGTGACCGGGCGCCAGTCCGGCCTCGGCGCGTAGCCGGGGATGCTGCCGTCCGGGTGGTCCGCGGGCTCCAGCCAGCCGCTGCCGTCACCCTCGGGGTGCAGGTTCTCCAGCTCCGGCGAGGCGGACAGCACGGCCAGCATCTGCTCCGCGTACGGCTCCCAGTCGGTCGCGCAGTGCACCAGGGCGCCGGGGGCGAGCCGGGGCAGCACGAGTTCCAGGAAGGACGGCTGGACCAGCCGGCGCTTGTGGTGCTTGGGCTTGGGCCACGGGTCGGCGAAGTAGACCCGCAGGCCGGCCAGCGAGGCGTCCGCCAGCATGTCGCGCAGCAGGATCACGGCGTCGCCGGCGGCCGGCCGCACGTTCCGCGAGCCGTCGCGCTCCAGCAGGCCGAGCAGGTTGCCGTGGCCGGGGGTGTGGACGTCGGCGGCGAGGATGCCCATGGCCGGGTCGGCGGCGGCCATGGCGGCCGTGGTCTCGCCCATGCCGAAGCCGATCTCCAGGGTGACCGGCAGCTCGCCGAACAGCTCCCGCAGGTCGAGCGGGCTGCCGTCGATCGGTATGCCGTACGCCTCCCAGCCCCGGTCCAGGGCGCCCGCCTGGGCGTTGGTCATCCGGCCCCGGCGCGGCTGGAAGCTGCGGATGCGCCGCTCGCGGTGCTGGGCCTCGGTGGCCTTGTGCGGGTACATCGGCGCGGGGTAGCCGGCCGGTGCGGCGGACAACCGGGCGGACGGCGAGGGCTGGGGGATCGGGGCGGTGGCAGTCACAGTTCCCCGAGTCTACGGGGCCCCCGGGCCCCTCCCGAAGGTGCTGTGACCGGGCTCATCCGCCGGCATCCAGTGCCGCCAGCGCCCGGCGGGCCACCTCGCGGCCGATCGGCAGCGAGGCCGTGGCGGCGGGGGAGGGGGCGTTCAGCACGTGCACCGCGCGGCGCGGGGAGCGCGGGTCGGCCGGGTCGAAACCGGCGAAGGCGAAGTCGTCCAGCAGCGAGCCGTCCCGGGCCACGGCCTGGGCCCGGACCCCGGCACCGGCCGGCACCAGGTCCTCGGGGGCGACGGCGGGCAGCAGCCGCCGCACGGCGGCGGTGAACGCCCGCTTCGACAGCGAGCGGTGCAACTCGCCCACCTCCTGGCGCCAGTGCCGCCGGGCGATCCGCCAGGCGCCGGGGAAGGCCAGTGTCCCGGCCAGGTCGCGCGGGCGCACGGTGCGCCAGTCGTAGCCCTCGCGGGCCAGCGCGGGCACCGCGTTCGGGCCGACGTGCACGTCCCCGTGGACGCCCCGGGTGAGGTGCACGCCGAGGAACGGGAAGGCCGGGTCGGGCACCGGGTAGACCAGGCCGCGCACCAAGTCCCGTCGCCCCTCGGCCAGTTCGTAGTACTCGCCGCGGAACGGCACGATCCGCACCCCGGGCTCGTCCCCGGCCAGCCGGGCGATCCGGTCGCTGTGCAGCCCGGCGCAGTTCACCAGCACCTGGCAGCGCAGCTCCCCGGTGGAGGTCTGCACCGTCACGCCGTCCGCCCGCCGGGCCACCGCCCGCAGCTCGCAGCCGAGCCGGAGCTCCGCACCCGCCTCCCGGGCCAGCCGGGCGTAGGCGGTGGCGACGGCCGGGAAGTCGCAGACGCCGGTCGTGCCGACGTGCAGCCCCGCCACCCCGGTGACCTGCGGCTCGTACCGGGCGATCCCGGCCCGGTCCACCTCGGTGACGGGGATGCCGTTCGCCCGCCCGCGCTCGGCCAGCGCCGCCAGCCGGGGCAGTTCCTCCGTGCCGGTGGCCACGATCAGCTTGCCGGTGACCTCGTGCGGGACGCCCTGCTCGCGGCAGAACGCCACCAGCTCGGCGGCGCCCGCCACCGCGTACCGGGCCTTGTACGAGCCCGGCCGGTAGTAGACGCCGCTGTGGATCACCCCGCTGTTGCGCCCGGTCTGGTGGGCGGCGAAGCCGGGCTCCTTCTCCAGCACCGCGAGCCGCAGCCCCGGCCGGGCCCGGGTCAGCGCGTACGCGGTGGCGAGGCCGACGATCCCGCCGCCCACCACCAGCACGTCGAAGTCGTACGCCACCGCCCGCTCCTCGCAGTCCGCCCGGCTCCCCCGCCGCCGATGCTGCCACGCCGGGCGGGACCGGTCGAGGGCGCCCGGGCCCAGGTGGCGGTGCCGTACCTGGGCGCCCGGGCCCCTCTCGCCGGTGCACCTCAACTGCCGCCGGGCACGCCCCCGGTCACGCCGGGGCGACCAGGACCGCGCGGGCCCGTTCGGTCAGCTCCCGGACACGGCGCTCGCCCTGGAAGGGCTCCAGGCGGCGCAGCATCTCCACCACGTACTCCCGGCTGCGCTGGGAGGAGATCCGGCCGGCCACCTCGACGGCGCGCTCGCCGGCGGCGACCGCGGCGTCCAGGTTGCCGGCCTCGGCCTCGGCCATCGCCGAGACCACCAGTCGCAGTCCGTGCGAGCGGACGAAGCCCTCGGTGGGCTTGGCCAGTGCCTCGCGGGTGAACTGGCGGACCTTGGAGGGCACTCCGAGGTCGCGGAAGCACTCGGCGGCGTCGGCGGCGAGCCGGTCGTAGGCGTAGAAGTCGATCCACGCCGGATCGGGATCCCCGGCGCGGGCCCGTTCGAGTGCGCTCTCCGCCGCGCCGAGCGCCGTCGCGCACGCCGCCGCGTTGCGGGCCTTGGCCTGGGCCCGGGCCTCCACCAGGTGGAAGAAGCTCATCGTCCGGGCGGTGGCCAGGCCCCGGTTGCGCTCCAGGGCGGCCTGGGCGAGGTCCACCGCCTCCTCGGCGAAGCCCCGGTAGCCGGCCTGGAGGCTCATCGAGGCGAGCACGTAGCCGCCGAGCGGCACGTCGGCGGCGGCCCGGGCGAGCCGCAGGGCCTGGATGTAGTAGCGCTGGGCGGCCTCGTGCTGCCCGGTGTCGAAGGCCATCCACCCGGCCAGCCTGGTCAGTTCGGCGGTCGCGCCGAACAGCGCCCGGCCGACGGTGTCGCTGTACGAGGCCAGCAGCAGCGGGGCCGCCTCCACCCGCAGGCACTCCGGCACCATCGACGAGCGCCAGTCCCCGCCGCCGTACTTGGAGTCCCAGCGGCGGGCCTCCTGGGCGGCCTCGCGGAGCTTGGCGGCGTCCGAGTGGCCGACCCGGTAGGAGGACGCCTCACTGGGCGCACGCGGTGCCTCCCGGGCGACCGAACCGTCCGCCGGGGTGATCAGCCAGCGGGACACCGGCGTCGCGTAGGCGGCGACCGAGAAGGTGCCGGCCAGGCTGTCGCTCCAGCGGCCGCCGCCGGGGCCGCGGCGCAGGTCGAGGTCGACCCGCCACAGGTCGGTGGCGGAGCGGACCGCCTCGGCGACGTCGCGCGGGAAGGCCAGGCCGAGTTCGGGGGCCGGGTCGGTGTCGCCGAGGCCGATCTCCTCCAGCGGCACCGGGCGGCCGAGCTTGCCGCCGATCGCGGTGGCGATCAGGTGCGGGACGGGACCCTGCGGGACCATGCCCTTGCTGACCCAGCGGGCCACCGAGGTCTTGTCGTACCGCAGGGTCAGCCCGCGCTGGGCGCCCAGGTCGTTGACCCGGCGGGCCAGTCCGGCGTTGCTGATCTGGGCGAGGGTCAGGAGCGTGCCGAGCCGTTCGTTCGGTCCTCGTGGGCTGACGGTCATGGTGGCGGCGGCACCTCCTGCGGCCTTGTGCTCGGGGCCCGGGCGGCACCGGGCCGTAGCTGCTGTACCTAGAGTAGTCGGACGCGTTCCGACGGTTAAGAGGCCGCATTCCGGATGGCGGGATCGTGCACCCGGCGGTGCGGCGCCGGCTCCTCGCCGGGGTTGGTCCGGACCACTCGGATCGGGCCGGGGGTGCCGCGCGCCGGAGCGTCGTGCTCCGGTCCTGTGTTCACGTGCGCCCGGCCGTGCCCCCTGGCTCGACCGGCTGGTCGGCGATTCGCTGGTGGTCGTGGGTCGGCCCGCCGTCGAGGACCCGGCGGGCCGGGGGACGCCGCCGCCTCAATCCCCGCGGGCGGCGGCTGAGTCCGGGAGGGCATGCGGATGCCCTCCCGGGCTGGGCGACGCCTTTCGGCCATCTCGCGATGCCCATGCCAAAGGCGGCGCGGGGGGCGGTCCGGGCCGGGGAGGGGAAGGCCCGGCCCGCCCCGCGGACCACGCGAACACGTCAACACCCGTTGCCCGCAACGGGATCGCCGCCGGGCCCGGAACCGCCCCGCACCGGGACCACCGGCGGAACCGGAACCGGCAACACGGGCCACGGGAGCGCCAACCGGTGGCACGATGTCTCCTGACGGCGCGCCGGTACCCGGGGCGGCCGCCACGGCACACCGCGGACCGGCGAGGAGCCGCCCGGCGGCGGAAGCGCCGTACGGGTGCAGGTCCTCGTCCGGTGGAGGCGCGATGCGGTGGCTGACGGGCTGGAGCACGGGCACGCCCCGGGCGGGCGCACCAGCGCACGAGGCACTCGGTACGGTCGCACCGATCGCCGCGCGCCCCCTGTGGACCGGACCCAACCCGCTCTGGGCCGTCGGGGACTGGCGCCCCGAGGAGATCCGCCTCGCCACCCTCCGCCCCGGCGCCCCCGCCGCGGTCACCACCGGCCCCACCGCCCCCGACCCCGTCGAGGACACCCCCGCCACCCTGCGCCTCGCCGTCCTCGGCCACTGCGGCGCCACCGACGCGGAACTCGCAGCCGGCCTCGCCGCCGCCCGCGGCGGCGCCGTCCGCCACCTCACCGCCTGGCCCGGCAGCTACACCGCCGTCCTGCGCACCGGCACCCGCTCCACCCTGCTGCTCACCGACCTGGCCGGCGCCCAGCCGGTCTTCCACACCCCCTGGGCCGGCGGCACCGCGTACGCCACCGCCGCCCTCCCGCTCGCCGACCTGGTCGGCGCCCCGCTGGACACCGGCCACCTCGCCGCCCGGCTCGCCTGCCCCGAATCGCCCGAGGCCCTCGGCGCCGGCACCCCGTACCTGGGCGTCCAGCGGGTGCCGCCCGGCCACGTGCTCGCCATCCGCAGTGGCCACCCCTACCTCTCCGCCTACGACGACCCCGCCGTCCGGGAGCAGCCGCGCGACGAGGCGCCCGCCGTCCGCGAACTCACCCGCGCACTGCTGGAGTCCGTCCGCTCCCGGGTCCGCACCACCGCGCCCGCCACCGCCACCGCGCGGGGCCCGGCCGGCCGCGCCCGGCTCGGCGTCGACCTCTCCTACGGCACCGCCTCCGCCACCGTCGCCCTGCTCGCCGCCGCCGTGCCGCTGCCGCCGGTGCCCGCGAGCACGGGCCCGGAGCGCCTGCCGGCCGTCGGCGCCGGGGCCAGGAACGGCGCGGTCAAGGGCTCCTGGGCCCGCGTCGCCGCCCAAGAACCCTCCACCCCGGAACAGTTGGCCGCCGTCACGCTCGGCGAGACCGAACCCCCCACCACCCTCGCGCTCGCCCCCGACACCCCCCGGCTGCGGCACACCGTGCTCCACCCCGGCCCCGACACCCTCCCGTACGCCGGACTGCACGCCGACGCACCGCCCGGCCGGCTCACCGACGAGCCAGGGCCCGAACTCGTCGCCGCCGCCCGTGCCGAGGCCCGCTTCGACGCCGGCGGCACCGACCACCTCACCGGCTACGGTGCCCGCCAGGTCCTCGACGGCCACCCGGCCCGGCTCGCCGACCTCATCCGGGCCGGCCGCCCGCGCGAACTGCTGCCCCCGGTCGCCGCGCTGGCCGGTGCCGACCGGGCCGTCGTCGGCGTCCTGGCCGGCGCGCTGCGCACCCCGCTCACCGTGGTCCGGGCCGCCCACCGGCTCTCCCGGGTCCGCTACGCCGAGGCGCTGGACGACGCCGCCGCCAAGTTGACGGCCCGCCACCTCCCGGGCGGCGGCCGTACGGCGGGCGACCGTTCGGCCGGCGACCTCGCCTGGTGCGTCCCCGGCCCGGCCGCCCGCTGGCTCTCCGACGAGGCGCTCTCCTCCGTCGCCCTCCGGCTGCGACTGGCAGCGCGCAGACCGGCGCCCGACGAACGCCCGGGCGCACACCGTGCCCGGCACGCCCTCTACCGTCACGCGCGCTCCTACCGCACCCTCGTCCACGCCGCCGAACAGCCCGGCCAGCGGCTGCACGCGCCGTTCCTCGACAACCAGGTGGTCCGCGCCGCCCGCCTGCTCCCCGACGACGTCCGCCTCCAACCCGGAGCCCGGCACGCCCTCCTGCACGCCGTCCTCACCGGCGCCGGCCGCACCGACCTGCCCCCCGACTGGGGCCGCGGCCCCCGCCCCGACCGCACCGCCCCCGCCCGGGCCGGCCTGCGCCTCGCCGCCGACGGCCTCGCCGAACTCTTCGACGCCCCCCTCCTCGCCGAAGCCGGCCTCATCGACCTCCCCGCCGTCCGCGCCGGCCTCGCCGACCCCGCCACCCCCCTCTCCCCGGCCGCCCTGGCGGGCCTCGCCGACCTGGTCTCCACCGAACTCTGGCTCCGCCGCATCCGCGCCCGCCGCCACGGAGCCTGCTGGACCGGCCTTCCCCTGGCCCAACCCCCGGCCCTCGGCCCCGTCCGTCCCTCCTGACCCCCTCCGGGCGCCGCGCCCGGCCGGGCGGCGGGGTCCGGGAGCCGGGGCAGGTGATGATGGCGGGCAACGAGTCCGTCGGTGAGGAGAGCCGTGGTGGCCAGCGTGAGCCCGGAGCAGTCCGTTCCCGTCGTGCTGTCGGTGTCGGGGCGGCCTCCGACGGGGCGCCCGCCGGGGGTACTGGCGGCCTGCGACGGGTCGGACGGGTCGCTGTGGGCGCTGGACCGGGCGATGACCGAGGCGGAGTCGTTCGGGCTGCCGCTGTACGTGCTGGCCGTGGTGAACCCGGCGCCGGCCGGCTACCCGCCGGGGGTGGCGGAGCTGGTGCAGGAGAGCGTCGAGACGCTGGTGGAGAGCATGGCGGACGGGCTGCGCCGGGCGGTGGTGGCCGTGCAGGGGCAGCGTTCCCGGCCGTACGCGGGGGAGATGTCGCTGCACGTGGTGCTGGGCAACGTGATCGAGGTGCTGCTGGAGGCCTCGACCCGGCAGCACACGCTGGTGCTCGGCACGCGGGGGAACGGGGGGTTCGCGCGGTTGCTACTGGGTTCGGTGAGTTCGGCGGCGGTGCACCACGCGGCGTGCCCGGTGCTGGTGGTCCCGGCGCCCGCGGAAGGCTGATCCGGGGCGGGGTCGGGGCGCTGACCAGCCCGGGTCAGGGCGTCGCTGACCAGGGAAGCTGACCGGGGTGCCGGGAATGTACCGAGATGGTTCATCGTTCACCTATCCCGATACCCGTCCCCGCCCCACCCCTGGAGTCCCCTCATGAAGGTCGAGATCTGGTCCGACATCGCCTGCCCGTGGTGCTACATCGGTAAGCGCCGCTTCGAGCAGGCCCTGGAGGGCTTCGCCGGCAAGGAGGGCGTCGAGGTGGTCTACCGGCCGTACCAGCTGGTCCCGGACGCGCCGGCGACGGCGAGCCCGCACCGCGCGTGGCTGGCCGAGCGCTACGGCCCGCAGTCGGTGGCGATGGACGCGCGGGTGGCCGAGCTGGGCCGCGCCGAGGGCATCACGTACGACTTCGACGCCGCGCTGCACGCCAACACCTTCCTGGGCCACCGCCTGCTGCACCTCGCCGAGACCGAGTACGGCGCGGCCGTCCAGGGGCGGCTGAAGGAGGAGCTGCTGAAGGCGCACTTCACCGACGGTGTCGACGTCGGCGACCGCGCCGCGCTGACCGACGTCGCCGTGGCAGCCGGCCTGGACCGGGCGCGGGTGACCGCCTACCTGGCGGGCGACGAGGGCGCCACCGAGGTGAGCGCGCAGCTGGCCGAGGCCCGGGAGCTGGGCATCACCGCCGTGCCGACCTTCGTGTTCGAGGGCAAGTGGGCGGTGCAGGGCGGCCAGGACGCCGAGACCTTCCGCAAGGTGCTGGAGCAGGTCGCCGCCGAGATCGGCGAGACCCGCCCGGCGCCGGTGCAGGTCGCCCCGGCGGGGGAGGCCTGCGCGGACGGCTCCTGCGCGATCTGACCCCGCACAGGCCCACCCCCGCACAAGCCCCACCCCGTGTGGGTCCCACCCCACGCAGCCCCCGCCGGGGCCCGTTTCAGGAACACCTGAAGCGGGCCTCGGCCCAGTCCGCCACGTTGAGCGCCGACCAGATCCCGTGCACCGGGGTGACCACCAGCCGGATCGACTTCTGCCCGGCCAGCGGTACGTGCACCGGTACCGCGTCGTCCCCCGCGGCGAGCGGGAGGGAGCGCCACAGGGTGCCGCCGTCGCCGCCCTGGACGGAGAAGACCACGCCGCCCGGCGAGAGCGTGGCGTCGTCGACTCCGGCGACCGCGTCGAAGGACGTACAACTGCGGTTGAGGTCGATCAGGGTGGTCGCCGGGGCGTGCACGGTGATGGCGTGCCCGTGGCGTTCGCCGCCGATCCAGGCGCTGTCGTGCTGCCAGAACCAGTCGCTGCCCTTCTGCCGGATGCTGGGGCCGGGCGGCGGCACCCGGTTGTTGCCGGGCTTGACCACGGGCAGTGAGTCGGCCCAGAAGTCGGTGGGCGCGGGCGGCGAGGGCGGGGTGACCGTCGGGGTGGGCAGCGGCGGCACGGTGGGCGTGGGCACGACGGGGACGACCGGCGGCTCGGGTGTGGGCAGCGGCGGCACGCTGGGCGTCGGCACGGCGGGGACGTCCGGGGCCGGCGGCGGCGTGGGGGTCCGCTTGGGCGTCGTCGAGCTCGGCGTGACCGGCGACGCGGCCTTCGTCGTGGTCTGGGCGGCTGCCGGGGCGGGCGTCGACCGGGTGACCGGCGTCGCGCTCGGGCTCGGGCTCGGCTCGGACGGTGCCGGGGCGGCCGCGGTGCTGCTGGGCGCCGGGTCGGCGGGCGCGGGCGGCCCGGGTGCGGGGGCCTGCGGCCGGGGGGTGGCGGGGGCGCCGGCGGCGGGGGGCGCGGCCGTGGGGGGCTTGGGTTCGGGCGAGCCGGTGAGCGCGTACGCGGCGACGGCGGCTGCGGCCACCGCGACGGCGGCGGCGATCCCGGCCTTGGCAGCGGTGCCCAGGCCCTCGCCGGCCGCGGCGCCGGCTCCGGCCCCGCCTCCGCCGGAGGCCGCACCGGCGCCCGCACCCGCTGCACCCGCACCCGAAGAGGCTCCCGCGGTTCCGGAGGTGGCCGCCGCGGTGCCCGCAGCCGCACCGCCGACCGCGGCGACCCCGCCGACGGCCGCTGCGGCGGCGCCGAACCCGCCGACCCCGATCCAGACGAGCACGCCGCCGGGCAGCAGCGCGCGCAGGCCGGTGTTGATCTCGGTGAGTTCGAGGCAGGCGGCCGTGCAGCGGTCGCACTCCTGGAGGTGCCGTCCGACCTCCGCCGAGGCCCGCTTGCGCAGCGATCCGCGCGCGTACGCGCCGAGCCGGTTGGCGTACGCCTCGCAGGTGCGGTCCTGGCTGCCGGAGACGTGCGCCTGGAGGAAGGCGGCGGCGAGCCGGTCGCGGGCCCGGTGGGCCTGGACGGCGGTGGCGTTGGCGGTCTTGCCGAGCATCACGGCGACGGTCTTCGGGGACTCCCGCTCGACCTCGGTGTGCCAGAGCACCACCCGGTCGTCCTCGGGCAGTTCGGCGTAGGCCTGCATGACCATGCGCTGGTCGGCCATGGCCATCGCCCAGGCATCGGCGCCGGGGTCGGCCAGGTCGAGGTCGACGACGGCGGCCGAGGTCTGGGCGAACACGCTGAAGTCGTCGACGAGTTGCTCGCGCCGCTCGCTGCGGGTCCAGGCGGCGGCGACGTTGCGGACGGCGGTCAGCAGGTAGGCGCGGACGGCGAACTCCGGGCCCTTGCCCGCCCTCAGGGCTTGCAGGGTGCGGGCGAAGACCTCGCCGGCGAGGTCTTCCGCGGTGAAGCTGTCCCGGCAGCAGGTGCGGGCGTAGCGGCGCACCGAGTCGGCGTGCCGGCGGTAGATCTCCTCGTACGCGGTGTCGTCGCCGGCCCGGACCCGGGCGGTCAACTCGGCGTCGGAGGCCGGGCGCTCGCCGTCGACCGGGTCGGCGGGGGCGGGCACGGTGGGGCGGGCGGGGCGGCCGGCGCCGACGAACGCCTCGGGGGCGACGCCGCCCCGGCCGGCCGGGGCCTGGCCGGGCACCCGTCCGGGTGGCAGCGCGGCGGCGGAGGCGGAGAGGGACTCGCGGCTGGGCATGCCCGCCTGGTCGGGCACGTGTCCGGCGGTCGGGCCGGTGGCCGAACCCGGTGCGGCGCCGGGTACTTGGGCCGGGCCGCCGGAGGCCGTGGCGGGGCCTTCGGACGTACTGGACGTACTGGACGTACTGCCGGACGAGCCGTCGGCCAGTCCCCCGGTCAAGCCTCCGGACGGGCCGAAGTCGAGGCCGTACCCGTAGTCGTTCTGTTCCTCGGCGCTCACAACGGACCCCAGATTCCACGACAGCCCCCGCAGTGTGGCAGGGCGCGCGGGAGCGCGTGGGCGCACGGCTCCGCGCTGTACGGCGCCGAGGGCGCGCGAAGGGCGCGCATCGGGACATTGGCTCCAACCACGGGCAAAGGATGGCATAGCGCAGAGAGGGGCGGTAGCCGGACCGGCCGGGACCCACTCTTCCGAGGAGCCGTCGCGGATGTGTTCGGCCAGCACAGGGCGGGTGGTTGCGTACCGCCCGCACCCGGCGCGCGTGACTGGTCCGCGCGCCGGTCTCCCGTCCAACTCCCGTCCCCGCCACCTGCGGGGGCCGCGCCCGTGGTGGCGCGTCAGCGTGCCCGCAGGCCGTCCAGCAGGATCTCCAGCAGCCGGTCCGAGGGGCCGGCGGTCGGCTGCCCCTCCGCCTGCTGCACCCCGGCCGAGAAGCCGGCCGTGGTCGGCGCGGTGCGGGCCGCGTGCACCGGCACCGAGGCGGTCAGCACCAGCACGACGTCCGACACCGTGACGCCCGGTCGCAGTTCGCCGGCCGCGCCGGCCCGGGCGACCAGGGCGGCCAGCAGTTGCAGCAGCAGCCGGGGATCGGCGTCGGCCGCCGACGGCTCGACGGCCGCACCGTTCTGCGCGTCCTCGCCGCGCAGGTCGAACCGGACGGCGGCCGGTTCGGGCACCCGCTGCTCGGGCACCCGGCCCAGCTCCTCCGCGTACCGGAACGCCTCCGGCGGCAGCAGCCGCCCGGCGCCGGTGCTGACCGCCCGGGCCAGGTAGCCGGCCAGCGACTCCCAGGCCCCGCCGCCGCCGTACAGCGACTCCCGCGCCTGCGCGGTCAGCCAGGCCACCTCCTCGGCGGCGATCCGCTGGACCAGCACCTCCTTGCTCGGGAAGCGCCGGTAGACCGTCCCGACGCCGACCCCGGCCCGGCGCGCGACCTCCTCCATCGGCGCGCCGTAGCCGAACTCGCCGAACACCTCGCGGGCGGCCCGCAGCACGCTCTCCAGATTCCGCCGGGCGTCCACCCGTAGTCGGGCCCCGGGGACGTGCACGGTGGCCGGCGGTGGCTCCACCCGGTAGGGGACGCCCGGATAGGCGGCCCCGACCTCCGGTGGCAGGTCCACCGGGCCGCGCTGTTCCGGCACCATGCCCTGGCCGGCGTGCGGTGTTCCCGTTCGCCCCAACACCTGCTCCTGCTCCATCATCCCAACTCTCCCCCGCAGGCGCCCGAACCCGGACCCTGTCGTCGCCCGCCCCTGCACCCCCCGGTGCAGCTCAGCCCGTCAGAAATGACCTGATGACCCATCGCTCGTTGCCGCCCGTCCCGTTTTGTGACCACGGTTCGTGCCTCCGGGCCGGCTCGCGTCCGGCTCGGCGCGTCGGCACCGTCCGGGGCCTTGTCCGGGAACTACCCTTCCCCGGATGACTGTCCCGCAGTCGGGTTCTCGAGCCAACGCTGGAACTGGCCGTAGTGGCCGCTCCACGGTGCGTCGCCGCCGATTGTCATGGCGGTAACCGCTCCGGCACACAATCCGACCATAGTTCACGCCCGTTCGCGGCCGAAAGTCCGTCAGAAAGTCGCCCGGGCAGCACAACTGGCCCCACCCGTCGACTTCCGTCACATCCGGCGCGGTACGGACTGTGGACAAGACCGCCCCTGCCGGTCCTTCATAGGGGGGCGCGAGGGGGGACACCCCCGGCCGCGGGGCCGGGAGGAAGCGCCAATCGGCAGGAGGTGCACCATCAGAATCCTGATCGCCGGCGGAGGCTGCGCCGGGATGGCCACCGCGCTGCACCTCCAGCGCGGCCTGCGGGAACGGCTGCGACGCGGCGAGGTCGAGATCACCGTCGTCGAGCCCCAGGCCTACTTCACCTACCACCCGCTGCTGGCCGAGGTCGCGGCTGGCTCGATCGACCCCCGGCACGTGGTCGTCCCGCTCCGCCGGGCCCTGCCGGACTGCCGGGTGCTGACCGCCCGGATCACCCGGATCGAACACGCCGCCCGCCGCGCCTTCGCCGACGCCGCGGGCCCCGGAGAGGCCGCCGCGCCGATCGAACTCCCCTACGACGTCCTGGTGGTGGCGCCCGGCTCGGTCTCCCGGACGGCGCCGGTGCCCGGTCTGGCCGAACACGGCCGCGGCTTCTCCACCGTCGGCGAGGCCGTGGGCCTGCGCAACCACGTCCTGGAACAGCTCGACCTCGCCTCCGCCACCCGCGACCCGGCCCTGCGCCAGGCCGCGCTCACCTTCGTCTTCGTCGGCGCCGGGTACGCGGGCGTCGGCGCGCTCGCCGAACTGGAGGACATGGCCAGGACCGCGGTGCGCGGCTACCACAACGTCCGCCCCGAGGACCTGCGCTGGGTCCTGGTCGAGGCCACCGACCGGATCCTGGCCGAGGAGTCGCCGGAGCTGGCCGAGCACACCCTCGGCCAGCTCCGCGAACGCGGCGTCGACATCCGGTTGCGCACCACCCTGGCGTCCGCCGCGGACCGGGTCGTCGCCCTGTCCGACGGCAGCCGCTTCGGTGCCCGCACCCTGGTCTGGACGGCCGGGGTGCGGCCGGCCCCGCTGCTGCGCGACACCGACCTGCCGCTGGACACCCTCGGCCGGGTCCGCTGCCTCGCCACCCTGCAAGCCGTCGGCCCGGACGGGCGCGCGCTGCCCGGCGTCTGGGCGGCCGGGGACTGCGCCGCCGTACCGGACCCCGACGCGGACGGGGCGCCCTGCGCGCCCAACGCCCAGCACGCCTTCGCCCAGGCCGAGCTGCTCGCCCGGAACATCGTGGTCGCCCTGGACGCCGGACCGCACGCCCCGGGCCTCTCCGAGTACCGGCCGGGCCACGCCGCCTGCTCGACCTCACTGGGCCTGCGCCGGGCCGTCGCCCACACCCGGCGAGGCCGCCGGATCACCGGGCGGCGGGCCTGGTGGCTGCACCGGGCCCGGCACCTGCGGCGCCTGCCGAGCGCGGAGCGCCGGGTGCGGGTGCTGATGGACTGGGTGCTGGGCGGGCTGTTCTCCCGGGAGGTGGTATCGCTGGGGGCGGCGGAGCATCCGCGTCCGGAGTTCGAGGCCGGGTCCGGGCCGCGGCCCGACGGCGGTCCGGACGCCCCGCGGTGAGCGCCCCGGTGCCCCGCGCCGGGGCGGAACGGGCGGCCACGCCGGGCGGGCGACTTCCGGAATCGGGCCCTTGCCTGACAGGATCAGCCCAACCTAGTCATTACCCCGTGTGCTGATGCGCACACAAAAAGTGATGATATGCCTGGAAATCGAGGAAGCGGCCGTCGTTTGAACCTCATGCGCTGGAGCGCCCGGCTCACCGGAGTCCCTTGGCGTGCCGCCCCGCCAACCGGGGCCGGCACCGACGAGGGCGCGCCCTCCGCCGACGGCGTCGTCGTCCCAGGCCCCCGCGACCCCACCAACCTGGCCACCGCCGCCGAACTCCTCGACCTGCACAAACCCCAGAACCTGCGCGAGGTCCTCAACCGGATCCCCGCCCCGGTGGCCGTCACCTACGGCCCGCTCCACCAGCTCGGCTACGCGAACCGCGCCTACCGCGAACTCTTCGGAGACCGCACCACCGGCCTGCCCGCCGGAGAAGCCCTCCCCGAACTCGGCACCATGGGCGTCCTGGCCCTGATGGACCAGGTCATCCGCGGCGGCCGTCCGCGCAGCGTCAAGGCCCGCTGCATCCTGGGCCTCACCGGCAACCGCTACTACAACGTCTCCTGCGTCCCGCTCGGCCCCGGCGACACCGGGGACACCGGCGACACCGGGGACACCTCCACCGAGGGACCGCCCGCCGGCGTCCTGATCTTCGCCGCCGAGGTCACCGACCAGGTCCTCGCCGCCGCCCGGCTCCGCGAAGCCGAACGCCGCCAGCGCGAGGCCGCCGTCACCCTCCAGCGCAGCCTCCTCCCGCAGAAGCTCGACCAGCCGGCCGACCTGAGGGTCGCCGCCACCTACCAGCCCGGCGGCGCCGAGGCCGCCGTCGGCGGCGACTGGTACGACGTCATCGCCATCGACGGCGGCCGAACCGCCCTGGTCATCGGCGACGTGATGGGGCGCGGCCTGCGCGCCGCCGCCGTCATGGGCCAGCTGCGCACCGCCGTCCGCGCCTACGCCCGGCTCGACCTGCCCCCGCACGAGGTGATGCGCCTGCTCGACGGCCTCGCCATGGAGATCGACGCCAACCAGATCGCCACCTGTACGTACGCCGTCTGGGATCCGCAGCGCCGCACCCTCTCCTACGCGTCCGCCGGGCACCTCCCCATGCTGCTGCGCTGCCCCGACGGGACGGTCCTGCGCAGCGAGGAGCAGAACGGCCCGCCGCTCGGTACCGGCGACGGCCTCCACGTCTCGCACACCCTGCGCCTGCTGCCCGGGACCACCGGCGTCCTCTATACGGACGGCCTGGTCGAACGCCGCGACGAGGACATCGACGAGGGCCTCGACCTCCTCGCCCGCACCCTCACCGGCGCGGTCGGGGCCCCGGAGGTGATCTGCGCCCGCCTCCTGCGGGCGATGGGCGTGACCTCCGAGCACGACGACGACGTCGCCGTCCTGGCCTTCCACCTGCCGGCGGCGGAGGTGGAGGTGGAGGTGGAGGAAGAGGTGGCCGAAGAGAGCGCCACCGAGGCGGAACCGGCGCTTGACTCGACCTTGCCCGAGGTCTAGTGTTCTTCGAGCTGCCTGGCAGGGAGCACCGGACACGCATGTGCGCGGACGGTCCCGCGGTAGCCAATCCTTTCGAAACACCACTTCCCGGTTCGGGCTGGGTCGCGTCTTGTCGCGGCTTGGTTCCTATTCGGCTTGTTCGTTTTATTGGATTGCGGTCGATTCGCTTTTCGGAGCAGGGATCGGCTAGAGTTTGAAACGTCGGACGGGGCGTCAAGCCGCAGAAGACACCAGCGAGTTGGATGAACGAAGCGCCGGAAACGGGGCGGAAAACATCTGGTAAGCTGGGAACACGAAAGAACGAAGCGCCCGGAGGGCCCGCTGG